>CANRFK010000020.1 GCA_947629875.1 uncultured Clostridia bacterium | reverse complement strand
CGGCTCGGTATGAGGGGCAATTACGCGATTTCGTGTCGTTGCAAACCACGGGACGGGATGGCGTTTTTATAAGGTAGAGATCCCTCGACTGCGCTCGGGATGACATATTGGGGGGGACGTGTTGATCGGGATGACATTCGATGACATATTAAGATGGATCTACCGCAATTCTATGCCTTGTGGTTGCCGATCTCGCGCGAACGGAGAATTTCCGTAAAGACGGAGGCGAGGCAGTCGGTATCCGCCTCCTCGATGCGGCCTTCATCGGCAAGTTTGGCGACGGCGGGGTCGAGCGGAATGCGGGCATAAGTGGGCGCGCCGCAACTTTTTGCAAGTTCCCCTGCCCTGCTCGCGCCGAAAATTTCGTGCTCCGTGCCGCAGTTCTGGCACTTGAAGTAGCTCATGTTCTCCGCGACGCCTAAAATGGGGACATGCAGCATCTTCGCCATGTTGACGGCCTTGCCGACGATCATGCCGACGAGATCCTGCGGCGTGGTGACGACAACCGCGCCCGAGAGCGGGATGCTCTGGAACACCGTGAGGGGCACGTCGCCCGTGCCCGGGGGCATATCGATGAAGAGGATATCGAGTTCGTCCCAGACGACGTCCGTCCAGAATTGCAGGCAGGCGCCCGCAATCAGCGCGCCGCGCCACACGACGGGGTCTTCGGCGTGTTCCAAGAGGCAGTTCATCGACATCATTTTGATGCCGCTCTTCGAAAGAACGGGATAGATGCCCGCCTCGTCGCCGCGGGCGTGCTCATAGACGCCGAAGGCGCGGGGAATGGACGGACCCGTGACATCGGCATCGAGGACGCCGACTTTGAGCCCCATGGCCGCCGCGCGGACGGCAAGAAGGGATGTGACGAGGGATTTCCCCACGCCGCCCTTTCCGCTTGCGACCGCGATGACGCGCTTGACACGCGTGCCCGCGTGGGGCGGTTTGATGAGGGAGGTTTTGTCGCGCGAGGCGCAGTCAGAGCCGCAGCTCGAACAATCATGCGTGCAATTTGCCATGTTGAATTCTCCTTTTTTGGGGTTGATGATATAAGATGGTATGCGTTCACCCTTGCGCTTGGGCGTTCGGGAAACAGGCGGGTGCAACTTTCAGCAGTTCGCTTGCTCCTCGCGCGCTCCCGCTTGCGGCCCTCCGCATTGCGTGAGATTTCAAAGGGCGAAACTCACGCAACGCGGAGGCTATTCCGCTCCGCGGGCGGGGGTAGCCACATTGCTGCCCTTGCTATAAATTACGTGCCTTAGGCGGAATTCACTTCCGCCATGGGCGACCCAATTTGCCGCATACTTGCGGCTTAATGTCTTTGAGAACGAACTATTCGCGGGCGAACCAATGAGAGACGCTCCAATTCAGTCCTACTTCGTCGCTATGCTCCTACTTCGCCTTCGGCTCGTGCCGCCCTTGGTCAAAAATAGTGCGGGCGGGACGTGCCGCGCTTAGTAGACGAATGGTGCGCGCGGGGCAGAATGACGCGGGAAACCCCTTTCGGCGCGCAAAAACAGCGCGCCACTTCCCCCAAAAGGGGGAAGCAGGAGGGTGAACCTATCTTCGCTGGTTTAGTTCGTAGTATTTCCCTTTCGCGGCCATCAATTCGTCGTGGGAGCCCTGCTCGGCGATGCCCTTCTCCGCGATGTACAAAATGCGGTCGGCCTTGCGGATGGTGGAGAGGCGGTGGGCGACGATGAACGCCGTTTTGCCCTCCAAGATGCGATCCAAAGCGCTCTGGATGAGCAGCTCCGTCTCCGAGTCGATGGCGCTCGTCGCCTCGTCCAAGATGACGACCTTGGGGTTCTTCAAGACGATGCGGGCAAAGGAGACGAGTTGCCGCTCGCCCGCCGAAAGCCCCTCGCCCCGCTCGCCGAGTTCGGCGTGGTAGCCCTCGGGGAAGCGCGCGGCAACGCGGTCGCAGTAGATCTTCTCCGCCGCCGCGATGCACTCCTCGTCGGAGGCATTCGGCGTGCCGTAGCGGATATTTTCGAGAATGGTGCCCTTGAAGATGAAGGGCTCCTGCATGAGCACCCCGATCTCGCGGCGGAGGGACTTCTTGGTGACATCGCGAACGTCGTGCCCGTCCACCTTGACGCTCCCCGCATTTACATCGTAAAAGCGCGTGAGGAGGTTGATGACGGTGGTCTTTCCCGCGCCCGTGGGTCCGACGAGGGCGATCTTCTCCCCCGCTTTCACGTGCAGGGTGAAGTGTTCGAGGACGGAGATGCCCTCCTCGTAGCCGAAGGTGACGTCGTCGAAGTCCACTTCGCCGCGCACGTCCTTTAACTCCGCGGCATTGGGCTTATCGAGAAGGGCGACGGGGGCATCCGCCGTCTCGTAGATGCGCTCTAAATTGGCGGAGACCTGCGCGAACTGCTGCATGACGGCGGCAAGTTGCAATAAGGGCTCCGAGCAGATGGAGGTGTACAAGAGAAACGCGATGACGGTGCCCGCGATGGTCGCGTTCCCCGCAAAGGACAGGGAGAGCGCGACGGCATACATGGCGAGGATGCCCGCGTTCCAGAAAAATTCCGAGGTGGGCGCGATGAGCTCGTTGCGGCGGACGATCTTCATCCACGTGGAGGCGCTGTCCTCCTGCAGGTCGCGGTAGATGACGCGGTTGTATGCCGAGCGGTTGCCGCTCTTTATCACCTTCTCACCCATGATGGACTCGACGATGAAGGCGTTGCGGTTGCTGTTCTTCGCCCTGTGCTTGCGGAAGAGTTTGCGTACCGCCTTTTTAATGAGGAGCACGGTGACGGCGAGCGGCACGACGGCGGCGTAGACGACGGCCGTCAGCAGCGGGCTGATGCACAGCAAAAACACCGTAGCGACGACGAGCTTTAAGATATCTACGATGAAGTTGAGAAGGTACTCCGTGAAGAAGTCGGCGAGTTCGTTGATGTACTCGGTGACGCGGATGGAGATCTTGCCCGCGGGGCGGCTGTCGTAGTATTCGAAGGAGAGTTCCTGCAAGTGGAGGAACACTTCGCGGCGAAGATCTGCAATGATGCCGTGCCCGATCGTGCCCATGATGAGTTTGTGGAAGTAGGGAAGGACGGCCGTCAAAGCCCCCATCGCACCGAGGGCGACGAGGTACAAAACGAGGTCGCGGGTGCGCGCACTGCCCGCTTCCATGGGGACGACGTTGTTGACGATGACGCGGATGACGACGGGCGGCACGAGGGCGGCGACCGACGAGGCGATGAGCAGCATGAGCGCGATGAGGAAGAGTTTCTTGCGCGGCGCGATGCGGGCAAGTAGCCGCTTCA
The DNA here is from genome assembly GCA_947629875.1 of uncultured Clostridia bacterium. Classification (GTDB taxonomy): domain Bacteria; phylum Bacillota; class Clostridia; order Christensenellales; family Borkfalkiaceae; genus Gallimonas. Next base: position 11,446 of record CANRFK010000020.1, on the reverse strand, counting down.
AGTACTTGACGTCCACGCGGTCGGAGTTGAGCTCTTCATCCATGAAGTAGGTGTTGCGCTTGGTCATAGCTCCGCCCTCCCGTAGGTGGAGTCGTCGATCTGCCCGTCCTCCGTCTGCAAGCGGTAGATCTTGGCGAACGCGCCGCCGAGCGCAATGAGTTCATCCGCCGTGCCGCGCTCGATAATTTCGCCGTCGCGCAGGTAGAGAATTTCATCGCAGTCCATGACGGACGAGACGCGGTGCGCCGCTATAAACAGGGTGTGGTCGGGACAGCGGGATTTGAGGGACGCGAGCACCCTTTTTTCTGTCGCCATATCGAGGGCGGAGGAGGCGTCGTCGAGAATGAGCACGGGCGCGCCCTTCACGAGGGCGCGGGCGATGGACAGCCGCTGTTTCTGCCCGCCCGAGAGCCCCACGCCGCGCTCGCCCACGATGGTCTCGTAGCCGTCGGAGAGTTTTTCCACAAAGCGCGCCGCCTGCGCCGCCTCGGTCGCCTCCACGACGGTCTCCCGCTCGCAGTCGGGCTTTGTGAACGCCACGTTGGCGTCCACCGTGTTGGAGAAGAGAAAGACGTCCTGAAAAACGTACGCGTACTCCGCGCGGAGGGCGTCGAGGGGATAGGCGCGAACGTCCGCGCCGTCAAGGGTGATTTGCCCCGCCGTCACGTCGAACACGCGGGAGAGAGACTTCAACAGCGCAGACTTTCCGCTCCCCGTGCCCCCCATCACGCCCACCTTTTTGCCGTAGGGCACGTCGAGCGAGATGTTCTTCAAAATTTGCTTCTCGCCGAGGGTGAGGCTGACGTTTTCGAGGCGGATATGCGGCGCGCTGCGCGCGACGAGCGCGGAGGGGCAATCGGGCACGGCGCTCTTCTCCGTCAAGAAGTGTTTGAGCCGCCCGCCCGAGACGAGTTGGTTCTGCATCATGAAGCACGAGCGGGAGATCTGCGTGATATGGGAGATGATTTTGGTGACGTATGTCGTTGCCGCGGTGAGCGCGCCGAGGGCGATGTTCCCCGAGAGGACGAGGATGACGGCGACCGCCACCGTGCCGACGTAACCCGCCTGCTGGAAGCCCATAAAGATGCTGTTGTACTTGGACGTGAGTTTGACCTGCGCCGTGGAGAGGTCGTAAATGTGCTTGTTCTTCTCGTCGAATTTCTGTATTTCCGTCTCCTCGGCGGCAAACGAGCGCACGATGCGCACGGCGTCGATATTCTCCTGCACGGTGAGGTTGAGTTCGGAATACCCCGCACGGATGGCACGGAAGAGTTTACGGGAGCGCGAGAGGTATCGAATAAGGCACACGATGAAGAAGGGCGCGATGGCGATGGGCACGAATAAAAGCCGCCAATCGAACGCCGCGAGCGTGGCGACGGAAAAAGAGATCATCACCACCGAATCGAAGAGGTTCATGAGGATGCGCGAGTACATCTCCTTGAAGATGATGGTGTCGCGGTTCATCGTGGTGAGAAGTTCGCCCATGTTGTAGCGGGAGATGGTCTCGCCGTCGAGCTCCAAAAGTTTGGCGTAGGTCTCATCGCGCAGGGTGCACTCCATGCGGAGCCCGCACCACTGGAAGGTGACGTTCTTGCAGTACAAAAACACGATACGGGTGAGGAAAACGCCAATAAAGATGAGGGCGAGATTCAAGAAAAGTTGCCACGACTGCGGCGCGCCGAGCGCCCCCGAATACAAAAAGGAGAGCGCCCCGCCCGTGGGGGCGGCGGGGTCGTACGCGAAGAGTTGGTCGATGATCGCGGCGTCGATGAGCGGCAACGCGAGATCGCACAAGATGGCAATGAGGCTGAACGCCTTGGAGAGAAGGGACAAGGGAACGTACTTCTTCCAATATTTCAGCCCGAATTTGAAGGTTCCCATAAAGCCGCATTTATTGTATCACGTTTCGCGGGGAATGACAAATGTTTGACGAGCGTTTCGCAAGGCGCACCGCGATTTTGCGGATTTTGGGGAATTTTGTGCCCCCCTGCACAAAGCGCGGGGGACGGGGATACATAAGGAAATGCCCTCCCCGAACGGGGAGGGCGTGAAAAAATTCAATTACGATTGAGGGGTGTTGGGGGACGATGGCGCAGGTGAGGCTGTGTAATATCCTTTCACGATCTTTTTGCAAATTCTCCGCAAAATAGGATCGAGCAAAAGCACTGCCACACTTAAAACAAGGAGAATGATGGCTCGCACCGAAACAGGCAACGCTATCTGCAACAAGGCCGCTTGCATGTTTTTATTCATTGCACTTATCCCGGCATATATCAACAAGATCCATGCAACGGAATCCAAACTTTCACGAATGATTTCTACGATCAAATACCGCAACGGGCTACGGTCATAAGCATTGGCAATAAATATCGCCGCCTTGGGGCCGTCGATCTCATCTTCCACCATTTTTTCTTTATCGTTGTTTGCCGTGCTCTGTGCCCGAGCGCGCAATTCCGCCTTCAAATCGATCCCCTTGCGTTTCGCCCAGGCTTTTATCCGATACGCTTCCCAAAAATCAACGAATAGCATCGATACAAACATTAACGCGGAAAACGATATTATGATAGCGACCAAATTGTGGGTTTTTTCCAAATCGGCCGTACAATGTATCAAATTATTGTCGGAAAGATGAAAGTCGATGACCCACCTACCTCCCACCGTTACCAGCCAATCGATTGCAAAACCGATTATAAAGCCAAGCGCAATCAAAAACAAAAGAGCCATGATCGTGCCAAAAGTTTTTTCTCCGCGTCGTTCTTTTTTCCATGTGGCAGTGATCTCGTCGATATAGGCGCCAAGGGCGGATTTTTTATCTTTGTTATCGGCGGCGGAGGCTTGCGCTTTCGCTTCGGCCGCGGCGGGGGCTGGCGCTTCCTCCGCCGTTGGTGCGGCGGCTTGGGGCGCGGCGGGAACAAGTTCACCGAGGGGCTCCACCTCCGTCTCTGTCTGCGTAACGGAGACGTTTGAGGACGAGACGGGCAATTCGTACCCGCAGTGCGGACATATTTTTGCTTTATCCGAAACGTCCTGCCCGCATTCGGGGCATTTTATCAACGACATTTTGATTTTTTCCTCCCTGATTTAGCACGTTCGTGCTAATCGACTTTATTTTAGCAATTTGTTCATACTTTGTCAATAATTTTTAGCATGATGTTGCTAAAATAAAATCATGGAAACCATGACAGTCAACGAACGGTTAAAAATGTTGCGAGTGGAAAACGGTTTAACGCAGACGCAACTTGCGAAAGCGCTCAATATCGGACAGACAACGGTGGCGGCATACGAACGCTCCCACGACCCCAATTTGTACAGCCTCATTGCGTATGCGGACTACTTCGAGTGCACGCTGGACTACCTCGCGGGCAGGGAACAGGCGCCCCTCCCCTACGCCCTAACCGATGCGGAGCGGGAACTCGTGCGCCTCTTTCGCACATTGAAGCCGCAGACCCGCGAACTTGCCAAGAAACAGTTCGCCCTTCTCGCCGCATTCGACGAGGCATAAAGATAAAAAGATACACTCATTGCCGCCCGTCCGCTTCTGCGGACGGGCGGCAATTCGGTATGAGGAGGATGAGGAGCCGCCGCAGGGGCGGTATGAGGGGGGGGGCGGACTTCGTACTTCGGGATTCTTCACCCCCTTGCGGGGGTTCAGAATGACGCGGTAAATTCTACGCAGGGCGGCGGTTCAGAATGACGCGGAGGCGGGGCAAAAAAGAAACGGGCGGGGAAATCTTCTGCAAATGCAAAAAATGCTTGCAAAATTTGCGGGTTTCGGTTATACTAACTATGCTGTGATAGGCGGGGAGTTAGCGGTGCCCTGTATCTGCAATCCGCTATAGCAGAGCCGAACGCTTTTCTCGGTGCCATCCATGGAAGGCCGCGCGCAGTAAGGATCGTTGATCACAAGGTCTCATGCAACGTATGCCCGCGAACCGTGTCAGGGTAGGGATACAGCAGCACTAAACGGTGTCTTGCGTGTGCCATGAGGTAGCTTTGTGGGAGGTACCTGCTACGCTACCGCTTCGGTGGGTGTCAACAAAAAAAGCCCTCACAGTTTTTTTTATTTCGTTCAAAATCTTTTGCTTCGCAAAATCTTTTGAACGAGGAAATGGGCGTTTACGTCCTCTCAGGTCATCCTCTTATTCGCTCGATCGGTCATTAAGCCGCAAGTATGCGGCAAATTGTGTGCGCTGCCGCAAAAGCGTGGTTTTGCTCCGCGCAGAGCGCCGCCGTGCAGTAGCTCGGCGGCGCAATAGCTATTTCGCGCGTATTTCTTTTGCAAATCAAAATAAATACGCGCGAGGACTGAAATTGTTCATCTCTCAACGGGTCGCCCGCGAATAGAGATGTTCTCAAAGTCATTAAGCCGCAAGTATGCGGCAAATTGAGTCGCCCACGGCGGAAATGAATTCCGCCTAAGGCACATAATTTACAGCAAAGGCAGGAATGAGGTTGCAAATCAAGCGCCGCCGTGCGGTAGCTCGACGGCGCGGCAGTAGCCCCACCCCCCTACCCCCCATTGCGGAGAAAGGCTCCACATATTGTATGGTCGCCTTTCCCGAAAGCCACAAGGAAGGCTCCCAAGGAGGGGGCAAGGAGGTCGGCTCCCGAGGAGGGGGCAATAAGGTGGGCGATTGTGTGCACCTCATCACCCGCTCCCGCCCCGGCTTCCCCTCGAGGGGAAGCCGGGGCGGGAGCGGACTTCGTACTTCGGAATTCTTCCGTCGCTGCGCTCCGCCAGAATGACGCGGTAAATCCTACGCGGGGCAAGGACGGACTTCGTTTGGAGGAAGATACACTCACTTTCTGCCCGCCGCGCGATGCGCGGCGGGCAGAAAGTTCGGTATGAGGAAAACAAAATGCCGCGGGGTGGCGCGGCAGTAGCCCCACCCCCCTACCCCCCTCCCAGGAGGGGGCGGCGCGGGCGCTGTATAAAGTCGAGGAATCAGAATAGGAAAAGAGCTGTCGGAAAATTTCCGACAGCTCCTCTTTTTGTCCTATTTGACCGATTTCGGCGAATTTACCGCCGCTTTTACGGCCTTGCGCGGTGCTCTCGATTTTGACCGATTTCGGCGGGCGCACTATGCCCCCTGCGGTCCGATCAATATTAAGTTACAACGCCTGCCTGGTAATCTCATTGCAATCCAATACGCCGATATGCACTTGTCTATCCGCTTTTCCCCACGTGTGATACCAGCCGACTGCCACCGTGAAATCCACGCCCTCTTTTTTATAGAACGTGTAATGATTTTCATAATCCGTGTAATGTTCGGGCATCGAATACGCCGACTCAGTCCAACCGTCTGCCACAAGCGCCGCTTTATATTGTTCTATATAAGCATCCCGGGTGGGCTCATTATCAAATGCTTGCGTCACGATTTGTGCAGCTGTTTCAAGCCACGTACCTTGATATGAAAAACCGTCAATACTGGCAAAACCTATTGAGGTATGAACATATGGAACTTTATCAAGGGGGAAATGCCATTGACCCGCTTTTGCGTAGAGAGTTTCTCCCAGCCCCTCTTCCCATGTGGAGGGTTCCGCGGGCGTGACGGCTTCCGTAAACTGGATATCCACCGTAGCCTCGTTGTACGCGGAGAACACGATCGAGATAGTATCTTCGTCCCCGAGGATGGTCACTGTGGCGGAGACTTCCTCGATATATTGCCCCGAGCTATCCAATTTCAGGGTGCCGTCGGCGCTGAAATCCCACATTCCATAAGCATCGGAGATCACGCTCAAATAGCACGTCTCTTTGACAAACTCGCCGTTGTTAATCCGCGAGACGAACGTCTTATCCCCTGACGCCTGTGCGAAAATTTCGGCGGCGAAATTGAACGTGGGATATCTTACGACATTCTTCCCGTCCGTTCCCGCGCCCTCCCAGGGCGTATCGTGCTCGTCGCCCTTGGTGAGCTCCTTCGTCTCGTCGTTGTAGGTGTATTCGAAATACGTCTTGCCGTCGCCCTCGCCGTCGCCGTACTTGTGCGCGCCGGTGTGCCTTATGATTTTGCCTGTCCCGTTCTTCACGACGACGTCGATGGTATCTGCAAGATAGGTGATCTCATAGGTGTTCCCGTTGAACGACATCACGGCCTTGTAGTTCTTCAACGCCGCCATCTTTTCGATCGCGGTTTTAAGGCCGGCGTGGTAGCTCTCGGTTGCAAAGGGCTCCAAGTGCTCAATTGCTGCCGTGCCAAAGCCGGAGAACGTCGTCTCGATCTTGCGGCCGAACTTCTGACTGCTCTTATAGTTTGCGGGGTCGATCTTTACCGTAAACTTGACGATTTCACCGTTCTCGACCTCAAAATACATGTCATCGGGGGAGATATCCTCCTGATAGAAGAACGCGCAGAGAATGGTCGCGCTGAGTTCGCCGCCTACATAATGGTAGGTCTTGCCGCCGTCGAAGCTCTTCCAGAGCTCGGGAGCGGAATATGAAGGACGGGCATAGAAAATATTCGAATAGTAGGAGGTAGCCCAACGCAACGTTTCCGAACTGCCCTCGGCGTCCTCTTTGAACACGGGCTTGCGGCCTACCGTATTGTCCATTTTAACATATTCCGTGCAGACATTTCGCTGATCGGAAACAAATCTCTTTGTAAATTTGACGGTGCCGCTATCGTGATATTTGACTTCGATCTGGAACGCATCGGAGAGGTTCGCCATGTCGCCACTCGCGTTGATCGTGATATCCTCATCGTGATTCTCTTCAAAAATCGTCGTGATATCGTAGGTCTCGGAAGCGGTAGCCTGATAGTCCGTATCATAATCGAGCAACTGCTCCGTGCTCGTGAGTTTGAGGCTGCCCTCGAGCTTTTCATACAGCTCCGTGGGCATGGGGGTGCCCTCGGTGGGATCCTTGACCGTGATCTTATACTCATTGAAGATCTTGATATTGCTCTTCAGCGTGCAACGAATGGTCGCCGTGCCGGTTGTGTTGGCATGCAGAAATGCCTCGGGCATATCCCCCTGCAAGATCGCATTCTCGCTCGTGCTGATATTCACGACATTGATATCGTCGGAGGACCACTCGAGGTCGCCGCTGAGCCCGTCGAGCGTGGCGTAGATGGAGCGGCTGTGGCCGGGATAGAGGTCGCCGTACATGAAGAGATGAATGCGCTCATCCACCTCGTCTTTGGGATCGCTTGACCCACCGCCCTGCGGATCGGCGGCCTTCAACGTGACGGTGACCGTCACGTTCTTGGCGGGCATGGTGAACTGATACGCGCCGTTCTCCAAGGCAATCGTCACATCGCCCGAAGTGACTTCGTCGAGCTGTTTGGACGCATTGGTGACGGAGATCGTGAATGTGACCTTTTCGCCCGCGGAATACTCGTTCTTGAGCCCTGTCACGGTGAAATCGTTGCTTGCCGCGATCGTGACGGTGTATTTCTCGGCGGTAGACGTCTGGAACTTGGCCTTCGCCGTCACCGAAGCGGTGGGCGTGTAACCCGCTTCGACCTCGGTCTCGCCGACAAACCAGCCGAGGAACACCTCGCTCTGATGTCCGCCGGGGGCGGCGGGAATATCGCTTTCCTTCAACGCGTTGCCCGCCTCCACTTCTACGGAGGAGACCTTGGTCTCGCCGTCGTAGAACGCTACGGTGTATGTTGTATCCTCATCGGGCTCCTGCGTATCGCGGCAGGCGGCACAGATGCCGAGCGTGAGGGTAAGCACCACCAAAGAAATGAATAGTTTGCGTAGTTTCATAAGTTTCATATATGATACCTCTCTATTCCGAATAATACACCCCCCCCCGTGAAAAAGTCAAGCGAAAATTGTTCTGTTTTATAAATTTATACTCCGAAAACAAAAAAATTTTTAGCGCAACCCTATGTTTTTTGAATTTTATTCATCTTTTCGAATATATTCATAATGCGCGGCAAGGAGGCGAGGAATGGGAAAATGCGAAACAAGATACACTCGCCCCGACCCGTACGGGTCGGGGCTCGGTATGAGGGTTGGACTTCGCCCATCGGGATTCTTACTTCGCCTACGGCTACTGCGCGGCTGTGCCGCTTGTGCCGCCCTTGGTCGAAAATGGTGCGGGCGGGGCGTGCCGCGCTTAGTATACGAATAGTGCGCGCGGGACACCGCTGCCCGAGCGCGTTGCGCTCGGGCAGCGGTTCAGAATGACGCGATAGCCAAAACGCAGGGCGAGAGTATGAGGGCGGAGCACATAAATTTTGCGCCCCTCCCGATTTTTGGGAGAGGCGCATTTCATAGAAAAACCGACAATATATAGCGGTTTTTTTACTTCGTAAATACAAAGAACACCCTGCGGATCTCTACTTCGTAAAGGCCAAATGCTTTGCGATTTTGCTTACTTCATGAAGGCGAGGAAGGCCTTGTAGTTGCTGTACAGGTCGGCCTTGGAGACGACTTCCCACGGGGCGTGCATGGAGATGACGGGCACGCCCAAGTCCACCGTGTCGATGTTGAGCTGGGCGACAAACTTGGCGACCGTGCCGCCGCCGCCCACATCCACCTTGCCGAGTTCGGCGGTCTGCCACACGACGCCCTCTTCCGCGAACATCTTGCGCACTTCGCCCACAAATTCGGCGCTCGCATCGTTGCTGCCGCTCTTGCCGCGCGCGCCCGTGAACTTGCACATCGCCGTGCCACAGGACAAAATGGCAGAGTTCATCTTTTCGTACACGCCCGCGAAGTTGGGGTCGTACGCCGCCGTGACATCGGACGAGAGGCACTTGGAGGCAAAGCGCACTTTGCGGAAATTCGCCCCCATCGCGACGGAAATTTCCTCCATGAGATCCTCGTACACTTTGCACTGGATGCCCGTCGTGCCCTCGCTGCCGATCTCCTCCTTGTCGACGAGCATGGCAAGCACGGTGTGCTCGGTCTCGTTCTCGAGAACGGCCGTGAGCGCGGGATAGGCGCACACCCTGTCGTCGTGGCCGTACGCGCCGATGAGAGCGCGGTCGAAGCCGACGTCGCGCGCAGTGTAAGCGGGCACTGCCGAGAGTTCGGCGGAGAGGAAGTCCTCCTCCGTGACGCCGTACGCCTTGTAGAGTTCGCTTAAAACGTTGAGCTTGATCTTCTCCGAGACGTCCTCGTCGTCAAAGGGCATGCCGCCCACGAGCACGTTGAGCTGTTCGCCGTCGATGATTTTATTGGCGTGGCCGCTCATCTGCTCCTGCCCGAGGTGCGGGAGAAGGTCGTTGATGTAGAACACGGGGTCCTTGGCGTTTTCGCCGACGCGGATCTCCACCTTCGTGCCGTCCTTCTTGACGATGACGCCGTGCAGGGCGAGCGGGATGGCCGTCCACTGGTACTTTTTGATGCCGCCGTAGTAGTGCGTCTTCAAAAACGCCATGCCGCTGTCCTCATAGAGCGGGTTCTGCTTGATGTCGATGCGGGGGGCGTCGATGTGCGAGGCGATGATGCGGATGCCGTCCTCCTCCAAATTCTTGGCGCCCACGCGGAACACGACGACCGACTTGCCGCGGTTGACAAAGTACTTTTTGTCGCCCGCCGCGAGGCTGTCGCCGAATTTGTATTCGGTGAAGCCCTTCGCCTGCGCGGCTTTTACGGCGTAGTCGCACGCCTCGCGCTCGGTCTTGGCGGCGTCGAGGAATGCCATGTAACCCTTGGCGTAGTCGAAAATGGCCTTTTTCTCCGCCTTGTCGGCGGTCTCGTAGTAGTTTTTCTTCTTATAGGACAGCTCCTTTTGCAGTTGCTGCCCCTTGCTCTTCTTTTCGGACATAGTCCCCTCCGTTTTTGAATTTCCATATCATTATATCACCCCCGCGGTAAAAAGGCAATGAAAATGTGAGAACTATCCCCGCGTACGCTTGCAATTTCCAAAAAAGCGCGCTAAAATAATGAAAAAAATCGATGGATCCGAAGAGGTACAAATATGAGACGATGGACTGCGTTTTTGCTTGCCGCGGCGATGGCTGCGGCGGCCTGCGGGCTTGCGGCGTGCAACCCCACTACGCCGCCCGAAGAATTTACGCCCCGTGAAAACGCCACCGTGACGATCTTTACCACCAACGATATGCACGGCAACCTGCAAGGCGACGGCGAGAGCACGATCGGCATCGTGCAGGCGGCCGCGATCAAGGCTTCCACTCCCAATTCCCTCCTCGTGGATGCGGGCGACGCGACGCAGGGCGCGTCCTTTGCCTCCGTCTCCCGCGGGGCGGACGTCGTGCGGATGATGAACGAGGCGGGCTACGACCTCATGGCGGCGGGCAACCATGAATTCGATTACGGCGCAGACGTTCTCCTCGAGAACGCCGAACTTGCGGATTTCCCCATCCTCGCCGCCAACGTGCAAAAGGACGGCAAACCGCTGCTCGAAAGCAGCGCCGTCGTCACGGTGGCGGGCTATAAAATCGGCTTTATCGGGCTGACGACGGTATCGACCGCGACTTCCACCAACCCCTCCCTCCTTTCGGGCGTGACTTTCGAGGACGAGGTCGAGACCGCGAAAAAAGCGATCGCCGCCCTCAAGGATGAGACGGACGCCCTCGTCCTCGTCTGCCACCTTGGCGACAACGGCAAGGCCGTCACCTGCACGAGCGAGCAGCTCCTCACGGGGCTCTCCCAAGCCGAACAGGCGGAAATTTGCGCCGTCATCGACGGGCACAGCCACACCGTGGAGGACAAAACGGTGCAGGGCGTTCCAATTCTGCAAACGGGGGTGAATTTTGCAAATCTCGGCAAGCTCACCCTCACGTTCACGGACGGTGAGGCGGGCGCAACCGTCTCTGCCGAGGGCGAAGTGCTCGACTATAACGCGGCGATGGGCTACGAAACGACCGAGGCGGGCGAGCAGAAGGCGCAGAAAGTGCAGGAAAAGCTCGGCGCCATCAAACTTCAACAGGATGAAATTTTGGGCGAAGTGCTCTGCGGCATCGCCTCTCCCCTCTGGGGCGGCTATATCTGCTACAACTATGTGGAATCCCGCGTGGTGGAGACCTCCTACGGCGACTTTGTGACGGACGCCTTCCGCTACTATGCCGAACAGTTTGCGGAGAACGAAGCGCTCACCCTTCCCGTGGTGGCGGTGGAGAACGGCGGCGGCATTTCGCAGAGCCTGCCCACATGGCATTCGGGCGGCGTGAACGTCACCCGCGGCGACGTGCTCGACGCCTTCAACCACGGCAATCTGGTGGAAGTTCTGAAAGTCTCCCCCGCCGAACTGTTTGCGGCGATCGAAAAGGGACTTGCAACGACGGGACAGGACGAGAGCGGGCTGCTCCTGCGCGAGCGGGTGAGCGGCTCCTTCCTCCAATGCAGCGGGTTCTCCTACACCTACGACCCCGCGGGCGAGGCGGGCAACAAGGTTGTGGAAGTCAAACTTGCGAACGGCACGGTACTCGACCGCGCGGACACCGAAAATAAGCTGCTGCTTGCCACCAACAACTACGTCTCTTCCTCCTTCGCGCAGGGGGAGAAGCTCGGCGAACTCGGCGGC
>CANRFK010000019.1 GCA_947629875.1 uncultured Clostridia bacterium | reverse complement strand
CACCCACCCCTCCACCCCGCGCGCACTATTGCCGACTAAGCGCGGCACGAGCCGTAGGCGAAGTAGGGGTGGGCAAGGGAGCGGGGCGGTATGAGGGACACCGCTCCTCGTTGCGTGGGAAGGCTCCCGAGGGGGACAAGATACGCTCGCCGCGCGCCGACGCATGGCGTCGGCGCGCGGCTCGGTATGAGGGAAGCCTCCCCACCACCGCCTACGGCGGAGCCTCCCCTTTAAGAAAGGGAAGGCCTTGGGCAAGGCGGAAAAGAGGTATGAAGAAAACCGCTCGGAAAGAGCGGTTTTCTTCAAAAACGGCAAAACGCTGTGCGTTATTCCATGCAGATCTTGGTGAGCAGAGAGCGGTTGCCGATGGCTCTGCCGCCGCCGAGGACGATCGCCATCTGTGCATCGGCGGGAAGGTGTGCCTCCATCTGCAAGCGTTCGGCGACGTAGTCCGAAAAGCCCGCGATATTGCAGACGCCGCCCGTCAGGAAAATGCCGTTCTTGCACATTGCGGCGGAGACCTCCGCGGGCAACTTCCGCAGGAGCACCTCTGCATATTCGATGATTTTATCGACATACACGCGGATGGGGAAGAGGACGTCCTCCGAGGAGACGGTGACCGACCGCGGGCGACCCGTGGAGATATCTCTGCCGTTGACGAGCATACTCTGGTTGTCGTGCTCGATGAGGCTTCCCACCGTGTTTTTGAGCTTCTCCGCGGTGAGCGAGCCCACTTTGAGGTTGTACGTCTCGGCGATGTGGTCGATGATGTGGATATCCATGTTGTTGCCGCCGACGCTCATCGTGAGACCCGCGATGATGCCCTCCAGGGAGAAGGTTGCGAGCGACGTTTTGCCCGCGCCGATATCGATGGCGAACACGGGGTTGCTCTCCGACAGGGGCACGTCGTGCCCGAGGGCGGCGAGGTAGGGCGTTTCGGCGAAGTTCACGCGGGAGACGCCCGCCGATTTTGCCACGCGGTAGTACTTTTCGCGCGCGGCTTCGCTGCACCCGCAGGGGACGCAGAAGAGCGCTTCGACAGAGAGGCTCCGCCCGACGATCTTCTTTAAGAAATATTCGAGGAGCGCCGCCGCCTGCTCTTCGTTCACGATCTCTCCCTCGTACACGGGAAACAGGACGTCGCCGAACTCCCCCGTCTTGCCGAGGAGGCGCTTGGCCTCGCTGCCGAAGGCGCGGATCTCCCCCGTCTCGCGCGCCACCGAGACGCACGTCGGCTCGGCGAGCACGATGCCGCTCCCGAGTTTGTAAATTTTGGTTGTAGAAGTTCCGAAATCGATGGCAAGCCTTAACATGTTTCTCCTCCGAGCGCCGAAAGTATGGCGCCGACTTCCTCCGTGGGGAGCCCCACGACGTTGGTATAACTCCCCTCCACCGCCTTGACGAGCGGAAATCCGTCCTGTATGCCGTAGGCGCCCGCCTTGTCCGCGGGGAGCCCGCTTTGTATATAGCGTTCGATGAGTTCCTCTCCGAGCGGGAAAAATTCCACGCGCGTCTCGGCGATGCACTCCCTTGTCCCCTTGGGCGAACAGACACAGACGCCCGTAAAGACGCTGTGCGTTTTGCCGCTCAATTTCAAGAGCATGCGCCTCGCATCCGCCCCGTCTGCGGGTTTGCCGAAGATCTCGCCCCCGAGGGCGACGACGGTATCCGCGCCGAGGACGGTATACCCGGGATAGCGGGAGAACACCTCCCGCGCCTTGCCGCGGGCAAATGCGAGCGCCGTTTCACGCGCAGAAAGCCCCTCCGCGCGTTCTTCGAAGCGGGAGGGAACAATTTCAAACGTGTATCCGAGCTCTGCGAGCAACTCCTTCCTGCGGGGGGAATTGCTGGCGAGGATCAGCTTCATAGAATTTCGAGGTTCTTGCGGAAAGAACGCTTGAAGTCGGGCCCCGCGAGCGTCGCCTGACGAAGTTCGAGGGAGGCATCCCCCGCGAGTTCGGTCTTCATGATGACGGAATCGCCCAACACATCGCAGTTGACGCCCGTCACCATGCCCTGTCCGCTCCTGTCGAGGCACTCCGCGATGCGCAGGAGCACGCCCAATTTCTTGACGATATCAAGATCCTCATCGGTGACAATATCTTTGAAGCGCGCCCAATCGGCGGGGTTGATATCCTCCTTCCTGTGGCACCCCGCGACGAATGCGGCGAGGACGATCTCGCGGTGCGTTGCGCCGTAGATGCCGCTGTTGAGGATCATGTAGCGGCTGTGGCTCTGGTTGTGATAGTAGCGCACGCGCACGCCGCAATCGTGCAGGCTCGCTGCGATTTTGAGCACTTTCAGATAGATGCGCGGGAATTTGTGCAAAACGCGCAACTGCTTGAAGAGCTGGATGGCGAGGTGGACGACGTGCTCGACGTGCTTTTCATCGCACCCGTAGTATTTTACGAGGGTGTTGAGCGAGTAGGAAAGGACATCCGAGATGGGACGCTCCACGGTGAGCGGAATGGCGGTGTTGAACATGATGCCCTCACGAAGGCCGCAGCCGCTCGTGATAAAGTTTTCGATGTGGAGATAGCTTGTGAACGCCTTAATGATGGCGAGCGCGGCGGGCATGATATCTGCCCTCGCGGGCGAGAGACCGCGGATGCGCTTGCGCTTTTCGACGTCGAGCTCGCGCACCATCTCGTAGATGGAGATGAAGTCCTCCGTCATGAACTGGTAGTTGTGCACCGTGTTCAAGGGGTACTTGCGCACGATGCGGTTGATCTTGTAGAGGTTGCGGAAGGAGCCGCCCACGCCGATCATCTGCGTATCGGGCTCGATCTCGGAGAGCCATTCGATCTTCTTGAACTGCTCGGTGAAGAACTCCTCGATGCGCTCGGTCTGCTCCTTGGGGGTGAGACCGTCGCCCGAGAAGAGGTCGGTGAGGGTGACGGCGCCGAAGGGCAGCGTGACGTTCTGCAACACGGCGCGGCGGTTGTAGTAGATGATCTTGGTGCTGCCGCCGCCGATCTCCAAAATGATGCCCTTGGGCACGTCCATTGAATTGATGACGCCGCGGTAGACGAGCGCCGCCTCCGCCTCCTGCGACAACACCGTCACGCGGATGCCGCAGCTTGCCTGAATTTCATCGAGGAAGGAGCGCTGGTTTTTGGCGCGCCTCACTGCCGCGGTCGCAACCGCGATGATGCGCTCTACGCCATAGCTGTCGCAGAGTTTTTTGAACATTTTGAGCGCCTTGATGGTCTCGGCGACCCGTTGAGGTTTCAAGAACCCGTCCCGGTCCATATCCTGACCGAGACGCACGCTCTCTTTGAGCTCATCGATGACCATGAAGTGATTTTCGTCGAACAGCTCGACGATCACGAGGCGGGCGGAATTGGAGCCGAGATCGATGATACCGATTTTTTCCATGCGGTCACGTCCTTAACGAAATATGTACGGATACCCGTCCGTTCGGTAGAACACGATATTACCCTATTATTATAGCTTGCCAATATTCTAACATAAGAATTGCGGTTTGTCTATACCCTTTTTCAAAATATTTGTGTCATTTTTGAAAAATTTTTCATGGCGTTTTTGCGATTTTGTTGTTTTTTAACACAAAAACCGACTTCCACAAACGAAAAATGCCAAGAATTATCAAAAAGCAACCGAAGCCCGCGCGCAGGACGGCGGAGGGCAGGCGCGCCGCGAGAAGGGAGAACGCGAAGGAGAAAAGGAGCGCGGGCAAAGAGAAGGAGAGAACGCCCTCTTTTTGAAGGAGGCCGTCCCGCCTGTGGACAAAGAGCGCCGCCGCCGACATGGGGAGAAAGGACAGGAGGTTGACGCCCTGCGCCGCGCGCTGTTCCACGCCGCAAAAGAGGGTCAAAAGCGGGATGAGCGCCGTGCCGCCGCCCATGCCCATTCCCCCCAAAAGCCCGCCCGCGACGCCGCAAAAAAGGAACAGGTAGAAACTCACAGCGCCATCCTGACCCCCGCCGCGAGCATGAGGACGCCGAAGAGAATTTCGACGATGCGCACGGGGAGAAGGGGCAAAAGTTTTGCCCCCAAAAAACCGCCCAACGTCACCCCGAGCGCGACGGGGACGAGAATGGGGACGGGAACGAGGCCGCTCACGGCGTAGACGATGCCGCTCGCGATCGACGTGGGCAAAATGACGGCGATGGCCGTTGCGTGCGCCCGCTTTGCTTGTAGCCCCGCGCGCTCCAACAGGGGGACGGCGAGCATGCCGCCCCCGCCGCCGAACAGCCCGTTTACCGCTCCCACGGCGCCGCCGCCCGCAAAATACCGCCATCTCTTCCCCCGCATACCTTCCTCCTGCCGCATTCTGCGGCGCAAGTTATGAAAAGTTTGTGTAAAAGCAAAAAAATTTTCCCGTTTTTTGTGCGATTTCATGCGGAAATGCTTGCGTCAAAATGCGATTTATATTAAAATAGTGACGTATTGCGAAAATCTCGGGGAGAGCGCTTTGTTGCGCGCCCCGTTCGGAAAAAGGAACTGTCTATGGCAAAAATCATCACGAAAGGAAAACGGAAGCGCTTTATCGCGATCACCGCGGTCGCCCTCTCCGCAACCCTCTCTCTCGGCGTACTCGCCGCGTGCGGCGGGAGCAAGACTCCCTCCGAAGAGGAAGAACCCACCGTCTCCACGCCCACCGATACGCAGACGATCAAGAACGGCAATTTTGAATTTTTCTCGGAGATGACGGAGGAAGATCTTGCGGAACACCGCAACCTCATCCACTCTCCCAGCAGCTACGGCTGGTCGATCACGACCGTCTCCCCCGCTTCCGACACCAAGTCGGGCATCATCGATACCGCCGATGAGTGGAACTACATCGCCAAGCCGGGAAGAGAATTCAAGAGCATCGATGAAGCGTACGACCATTGGAGCGACGAGAACGTGACGGCGTACGACAGGCTGAAATTCCTCGACGAATACGACACCCAGATCGGCGAGCTCGCCACGGACTCCGCGCAGAGGAAGTTCTTCGACGCCTACCGCTCGGGCGGCGACGACGTGTACGCCGTAGACTACGAGGATGTGCGCTACCTCAACGAGGACTTCCCCGACGGCGTCACCCTGCATGACGACGCGAAGGAGGGCGATACCCACCTCCTCATGCTCCACAACTACGAAACTTCGGACGGCGTGCTCGGCACGGCGACCTATGCGACCTCTTCGACCACCATCACCTTAAAGGGCGGCACGGCGGCCGAGGTCTCCCTCTGGGTGCGCACGGACAAGCTCACCCACTACTATGTGAACGACGACGATAAGGAAAAGACGGACGTGCAGTCGGACGGCGGCGCGTACATCGCCGTCACCAATACCGTGGGCGGCAACAGCTCGAGCCCGCAGTTCGTCATCAAGAACATCAACACCAAGGGCGCATGGGAAAAGTACACCGTGTACATCCGCGCCAACACGTACGCGACGACGACCTACCGCCTCGTTTTGGGGCTCGGGCGCAACACCTCCTCCGATAACCGCCTCGAAGCGGTGAACGGCTACGCCTTCTTCGACGACGTGGAGGCAAAGACCATCCTTTCGAATGCCTACGACGCCGCGGCGGGCGAGGGCAAGCTCATCCCCGAAGTGAAGAGCGACCTCAACTCCTCGGCGAAAGATCGCACCAAGGACGCGACCGAACTCGCCGCCAAACAGAAGGAGACGGCCGACTTCGGCTATACCCGCACGTTTGCGCTCGACCTGCGCACGGACGACTTTGCCGATCTCGCGTTCACCAACGTGGACATTGCGACAACCACGCAGACGGAGGGCTCCCTCACCAAGGATTCCAAGGACATCGTGCCCGACAACAGAACAGATCCCGCCGCGACCGCCGCGAGAAAGCAGAGCATCGCCGAAAAGACGACGTACGAAGGGCTTGAAGGCAAGAAGACGGAAAGCGGCTATCTCGAAACCATCTTCGAAAACGACTTCGAGGGCAAATTCCCCTTCTATGGGGATGACGGGGAGACCGTCGATAAAACCACCGACGTCATCATGCTCCTCTCCGCCAACGGCGCGGCGTACACCGCGAAGGTAGAGAGCAACAGCTTCACCCTTCCCAAGAGCACGTACAGGCTCATCTCCTTCTTCGTAAAGACGAGCGAGATCAGAACGGGCAAGACGGGCGCCTCCGTCACCCTCGTGGAGGGCGAGAACAAGACGACCATCTCCGCGTTCGACTCCACGACGGTTGCGACCGTGGATATCGACAAGGACAACAAGGACATCTATAAGGGCTGGGTGCAGTGCTTCTTCATCGTGAAGAACGAGACGGAGGAAGAGCACAGCTTCCACCTCGAACTCAACTACGGCCCCACCACCATTGTCGGCTCCAAGGCGAGCGACTATGCGGACGGCTATGCGGCCTTTGCAAACTTCCAAGTGATGGATCTCACCAAGGCGCAGGCGGGTTACGCCTCGACGGGCAACTACGCCAAGAGCGTTTCCCTCACCGAATACGTGAAGGATTCTACGAAGTTCGATTCCGCCGCCGGCTCCTATGACATTGAAAAGAACATCGCCGCCCCTGCGAACTTCCGCGGGATCTCTTCGAGCAAGGAAGCAAATGCGACCGACGACATCGTGACCGGCCTTCTCAACAGGGAATATCAGGCCGCATACCAGACCGCGGCGGCGGACAACGCCGGCCTCGGCTCCCTCATCCAACTGGGCGGCACTTCCGATTGGTGGAGCGGCCTCTTCGGCGACGCAAGGAGAGAGGCGCGCGTGGCGACGCAGCCCCTCGTCATCTACAACAAGAATGAGACGGAGGAGGCGCCCGCCTACGGCTACACCCTCCGCAATTTCAGCAGCACCATCTCCGCGAACTCCTCGCAGCGCATCTCCCTGCGCCTCAAAGTATCCGAAGGCCTCCATGCGTACGTCTACCTGTTCGACCTCACCGATCCCAAGTCGGGGCTCACGAACAGTTTTGTTCCCACCGTTCCCAAGGCAACCTATTGGTACGACGACGAGGGCAACATCGTAAAGGGCGACCCGACGGCGGACGAGTTCAACAAGAAGACGGATATCCTCTACTACTTGCAGGACAACGGCCTCTACACCAAGGCGGGCGCGACCGACGGGGTCTATTACGCCAACCTGAACAACTACGAGAAGGACGACAACGGCAACCTCGTGACGGGCGGCGACAACTCGCAGATCGTGTTCTACCGCAACGAGAACGACCCTGCCGACACGAAGTACTACGCTTACCGCGAAGGCAAGGAGGGTAGCTACACCTATTCGCAGCCCGTGGAAAACCTTCCCACCGACATCACGCGCTACGATGCGGAAAGAGACCTCTCGGGCTACACCTCCGTCATCGAGATCGTGGGCACCGAGGCGACCGCCGAAACGTGGGTGGACGTTGCCTTCTATATCCGCACGGGCAGTGAGGCCAAGACGTACAGCCTCGCAATTTGGGCGGGCTCGCAGGACGGCGCGCAGAACATCCCCGCAAAGGGCTATCTCTTCGCGGACAACTATAAGAACGAGAGCACCTCGAACTTCGAGGCCATCCGCGACGAGCGCGTGAGCGCCCTCTCCGATACTGATGCCAACCTTGTCGACCCCGATAAAGAGGACAGCAATCTGAAGGACGAATTTGCGCTGTACTACACCTTCACCTTCTACGATTCCGACCGCTACGTCCGCTACGACAAGACGCAGGACGAAGACAAGGTCGGCAGCCCGTGGATCGACTACGTGCAGTCCTCCTATGAAGAGGGCATCGCATGGCTGCGCTTCGATACGCTGGATGCCGCGGAGGGCGCGATCGGCACCGAGTTGTTCCTCGACTACACCCTCTCCGAGACGCAGGTCTCCGAGCACGTGTACGATACGGGCGACGAACCCGACAATGAGGACACTACCACGACCGCCTCGGGAAATACCAACGTATGGCTCATCATCTCCTCCGCCGTGCTTGCCTTCGTGCTCATCTTCGCCATCGCTGCCGTCATCGTGCGCAAGCTCTATAAGAAGCACGCGCGCGGGAAGGTAAAGGTCGCCAAGGAGAAGCCTTCGAAGAAGGCCAAGAAGCAGAAGCCCGAAACCGCGGAGCCCAAAGAGGAACCCGCACCCAAGGATGAAAGCGATCCTTACGACGAATAAGGCATGAAAACAGCCTCCCAAACGGGAGGCTGTTTTTTATGGTTTTGGTTTTTCGTTTTGCACTTGGGGGCTCATTGTTTTCGGAGTTGTTTTGAATGATTTTGGGAGTCCCCCATCGGTTGGCGTCGGTTTTTCATTTTGCACTTTGAGGGTATTGGTTTCGGAGCTGCTTTGAATTATTTGGGGGATCCCCCATCGGTTGGCGCATGTTCCCGTAAACCGCCCGTCCCGCGCAGTGCGCGGGACGGGCGGTTTCATAAAATAGTTATATGCCATGGATTTTTCTATATGTCAATGTTTTTTATATGCCACATAATTTTCTATATGCCGTGCGGTTTTCTATATGCCAAACTATTTTCTATGTGCCACACAATTTTGTATATGCCAATGTTCTTTTATATGCCAACTTTTTTATTGCCCTTTGACGAGGCGGAGCCCCTTGGGCAAATGATTTTTGACCGTGCCCCCGACGCACTTGCCGAGACCTATGGGGAACTCCTCCACGCACACGGCGCACCAGCCGTCGGGAAAATCTTTTTGCAGGGCCTCGCCGCGGAGAAAATTTTTAGCCTCATCGCGGGAGAGGGAGAGCTTGCGGTTTGCATTTTTGCCGAACGCCATCGCGAGGGCGTGCGCGGGCTTGAAAATTTTTCCGTCCCACGCGCCGAGCTCCACGCCGAGGCGAAGAAGACTTGCC
Source organism: uncultured Clostridia bacterium (assembly GCA_947629875.1). Taxonomy (GTDB): domain Bacteria; phylum Bacillota; class Clostridia; order Christensenellales; family Borkfalkiaceae; genus Gallimonas. The sequence continues at coordinate 6,198 of CANRFK010000019.1, read as the reverse complement.
CCCGAAAGATCGGGCATGCCCGCGGGCACAAGGTACATTCTGCCGTCCGCGAGAGTGTGTAGCGTTCCCGTCAAGGGCGCGCGGAAGAAGTCCTCTTCAAATGCGCGGAAGGCGCGCTCCGCTTGCGTATTTTTGCGCACGGGGAAGAACTTTTTGCATAGCATTTCGCCCTTTTGCTTTCGGAGCAGGGCGCAGAAGTGCCCCTCGCCGCGGAAGGTGTGGGGGTAGAGTTTGCGCATCTCCACGAGGGAAAATTCGGGATGGCGCTTCAAAAATTCCTCGACTTGCCACTCGTCCTCCTCCTCGGCGAACGTGCAGGTGGAGTAGAGAAGATGCCCGCTGCTTGCGACCATCTTTGCCGCTTCGTCGAGAATGGCGCTTTGGCGCACGGCGCAACGGGCGACGTTCTCCGCGCTCCATTCGGGAATGGCGTTTTCCTCCTTCCTGAACATGCCTTCGCCCGAACAGGGGGCGTCGGCGAGGACGAGGTCGAAGTAGGACGGGAAGCGCGCGGCAAGCGTTTCGGGAGAGGCGCTCACGACGGCGCAGTTGGCGACGCCCATGCGCTCGACGTTCTGCGACAAAATTTTCGCCCGCGCGTAATTCACCTCGTTTGCGATGAGCACCCCCTCCCCCGCCATCGCTTGGGCGAGGTGCGTCGTCTTGCCGCCGGGCGCGGCGCATAAGTCGAGAACGCGGCGCTTGTTGAGACCGTTCGCCATGCTTCCCGCCGTCATTGCCGAGGGCTCCTGCAAGTAATAGAGCCCCGCAAAGTGGTAAGGGTCTGCGCCGGGTTTTTCCTCCCCGATGTAGAAACAGGCGGCGTCGCCTCCGACGTTTTCCCCGAGGGGGAAGGGCGCGCGGCGGGCAAATTCTTCGGGGGAAATTTTCAGCGTGTTGACGCGGAGACCCCTGTGGGGCGATCCTTCGTAAGATGCCAAAAAGGCGGGGAAATTTTCTCCCAGCCTTTCTCTCATTCTATCCAAAAATGCCTGCGGCAAATTCATTTTGTTCCGAGCGCCTCCACGCACTCATCCAAGGGGACGAACGCCGCGCCGCCCGCAACGGCGTTTTCGTAGCGCACACCGCCCTCATCGCGGGCGATGTACACGTTGCACTCCGCGGGGTGGGAGGTGTACTTGCCGCCCGAGGCGAAAATGGCCTGCACGAGCCGCACGGAGACCTCCACATCGTCCTCCACGTCCTTGGAGAAGCAGAACGTCTTGCCCTCGAGGGCGCCCCCCTTCTTGCGGCGGTGCATGTACTTGTTGACGACGCGGTAGAACTGCTCGTGCGCGCGGTGGTGCGCCTCGCGCTGTTCCTCCCGCTCGGCGATGAAATTTTTGAGCCCGATGGAATAGGGCTGGCGGATCTGATAATTTTCCAGCCGCCCCGCGCGGATGCGGTACTTCTCGATGAGCCCCGCAAGATTCACGCCCTCGCGCTTGCAGAGAGCCTCGCACACGCGCATGGTGGCGTAGGCGTCGTCCACGGCGCGGTGGGGAACAAACTCCACGCCCAGAGCCTCCGCCATGGCGCCCAGCCCGAGCTGCTGGCCGAACTTCTTTTCGGTGTTCATCCAGAAAAACTGCGTATCGTGCCAATCGAAGCAGAAGGACGGGAGCTTGTAGCGCTTGGTCTCCAAATTGAGATAGTTGACGTCGTTGAGGGTCGCATGGCCGAGGACGACGGCGTCCCTATCCTCGAGGAGCGCCTTGATGCGCCTGTATGCGGCGGGGAAGGGCGGATATTTTTTGAAATCTTCGTACTCGTAGGGAAGCACGATGCCCTCGCCGCCCTTTCTGTCGGTGAGGTGGAACTTGCCCTTGGGGTTCATGAGAATGTCCTCGCGGACGAGAAGGTTGAAGTCCTCGTCGGTGACGACGTACCCGAAGGCGCATATTTTGGCGACGCTCTTAAAGACGCATGCGCACTCGATATCGAAAAAGACGTGCTTCACTTGACTACGATCTTGGCTTGGCCGCCCATGTAGGGACGCAATACTTCGGGGATCTCTACACTGCCGTCGGCCGAGAGGTGGTTTTCGAGAAACGCGATGAGCATGCGCGGGGGAGCCACGACGGTGTTGTTGAGGGTGTGCGCGTATACGCTGCCCTTCTCCGTCTTATAGCGGATGTTGAGGCGGCGCGCCTGCGCATCGGTGAGGTTGGAACAACTGCCCACTTCAAAATATTTCTTTTGGCGGGGAGACCATGCCTCCACATCGCAGCTGCGGTATTTGAGGTCGGCAAGATCGCCCGAGCAGCACTCTAACTGCCGCACGGGAATGCCCATGGAGACGAAGAGCTCCACGGTGTAGTTCCACATCTTCTCGTACCAACTCTCGCTCTCCTCGGGCTTGCAGATGACGATCATCTCCTGCTTCTCGAACTGGTGGATGCGGTAGATGCCCCGCTCCTCGATGCCGTGCGCGCCCTTCTCCTTGCGGAAGCAGGGGGAATAACTCGTGAGCGTGAGGGGCAGCTGTTTTTCGTCGAGGGTCTGCCCCATAAAGCGGCCGATCATGGAGTGCTCGGAGGTGCCGATGAGGTAGAGATCCTCCCCCTCGATCTTGTACATCATGCCGTCCATCTCCTCGAAGGACATGACGCCCGAGACGACGTCCGAGCGGATCATGAAGGGCGGGATGACGTAGGTGAAGCCCTTATTGATCATGAAGTCGCGCGCGTACGCGAGGACGGCGGAGTGCAGCCGTGCGACGTCGCCCGTTAAGTAATAGAAGCCCTGCCCGCTCGTGCGGCGAGCGCTGTCAATATCGATGCCCGAAAGTTTTTCCAAAATATCGAGGTGGTAGGGAATTTCAAAATCGGGCACCTTGGGCTCCAAAAAGCGCTTGCGCTCGACGTTCTCGCTGTCATCCTTCCCGATGGGGCAATCCTTGGAGATGATGTTGGGAATGCGCATCATCACGGCTTTGAGCTTTTCCGAGACCTCGTTTGTCTCCGCCTCGATGGCCGCAAGGCGGTCGGCATTGGCGGTGACCTGCGCGCGGACGGCGTTCGCCTCCTCGATCTTCTTCTCCTTCATGAGCGCGCCGATCTGCTTGGAGAGCGTGTTGCGCGCGGCGCGAAGGGTATCCCCCTCCTGTTGCAGGGCGCGGCGGCGGCTGTCGAGAGCGAGCGCCTCGTCCACGAGGGGAAGTTTGTGATCCTGAAATTTTTTGCGGATATTCTCGCGCACGAGCTCGGGCTCGCTGCGCAAGAGTGCGATATCGATCATTTCCCGTATCTCCTTATTGTCTCCTCAATTATACACTATTTTGCGAAGAAAGGCAACGCTTTCCTCTGCCGTTTGGCGCGATGACGGCAAAAAATTATCAAACGGCCAAAAGAACCTTTTGACAATTCGCGCACGGGCGTGTATAATGGAATTGTCGGCGCGCGTACGCGCGCGGAGGAGCAAGATGTTTCAGAGAAAGCGCCGCGAGGAGCAGCGCGAAGAGACAAAAACAGAAGAGCCCCAAAAGACCGAGACGGCGGAGACGGAGGCGGCGCCTGCAAGAAAGCGGCGCAGCTTTTCTTCGCGCGTTTTGGACAGCGGCGTCGTCAGCGAGAAGAAAAAGCGCCGCGCGCTCATGAAAAAATTCCGCAAGGCGAAGGACATCCCCTCCGATGCGGAGGAGCGCTTTACGCCCTCCCTCGACGAAGGGCTCACCGCCGAGCAGGTGGAGACCCGCCTCAACCAATTCCTCTTCAACGACGTAAACAAGCGCTATTCCAAGTCCTACCTCGCCATCTTCGTCGGCAACATCTGCACGTTCTTCAACCTTCTGTGCCTCCTCGTTGCCGTTGCGCTCATCTTTGCAAGGGCGAGCTTCTCGCAGTTCCTCTTTGCGGGCATCTTCGGCGTCAACCTCATCATCGGCATCGTGCAGGAGATCCTTGCGAAGAAGCAGATCGATAAACTCTCCGTGCTCATCTCCGCGACGGCCAAGGTCGTGCGCGGCGGGGTAAAGACGGAGATCCCCATCCGCGAGATCGTCCTCGACGACGTCATTCTCCTCGAAGCGGGGCAACAGGTGCCCGCCGACTGCAAGCTCGCCGACGGCAATGTGGAAGTCAACGAATCCCTCCTCACGGGCGAGAGCGTGCCCGTCAAGAAGAACGAGGGGGATATCCTCTATGCGGGGTCGTTTATCTCGAGCGGCGCCTGCCGCGTGCGCGCCGAGAAGGTGGGGAAATCCACCTACCTCAATTCGCTCACGTCCAAGGCAAAGAAGTACAAGAAGCCCAAGTCGGAGATCATGAACTCCATCCGCCTCTTCATCCGCGTCATCGGCGTGCTCATCGTTGTCATCGGCGCCCTGATGCTCTGGATCAACTGGGGCGCGACGGGGCACAACGTCAACCAATCCATCCAACTCACGGGCGCCGTCATCATCGGCATGATCCCCTCGGGGTTGCTCCTCCTGACGTCGCTCGCAATGGCGATCGGCGTGACGCGGCTTGCCAAAAAGCACACCCTCGTGCAGGATCTCTATTCCCTCGAGATGCTTGCCCGCGTCAACGTTTTATGCCTCGATAAGACGGGCACCATCACCGACGGGAGAATGACGGTCAACGACTGCATGATCCTCAACAACTACACCGACTACTCCCTCGACGAGGTGATGGCGAGCATGCTCGCTGCCCTCGACGACAACAACCAGACCTCCATTGCGCTCAAAGAGCGGTTCGGGCAGGCGGCAAAGTTGCAGCCGACGGCGACCGTGCCCTTCTCCTCCAAGCGCAAACTTTCGGCGGTCTCCTTCGGGGAGACGGGCACCTTCTGCATGGGTGCGCCCGAATTTGTGCTCCGCCCCATGCCCCCCAAGATCGACAAGATCGTCAAGCAATACGCACAGGCGGGCCTCAGGGTGCTCGTTCTCGCCTATTCGCCCAACCAGATCATCGGCGACAGGCTCCCCTCCCTCTTCCGCCCCTCCGCCATCATCACCCTTGCGGACAACATCCGCCCCGACGCGGTGGATACCATCAAGTGGTTCAAGGAGAACGACGTCGCCGTCAAGATCATCTCGGGCGACAACCCCGTCACCGTCTCCGAAGTCGCGCGCAGGGTGGGCGTGGAGAACGCCTCCAACTTCATCTCGCTCGACGGGCTCACCGACCTCGAGGTGGAGAACGTCGCCTCCAAGTACACGGTGTTCGGCAGGGTCACGCCCGAACAGAAGGCCATTCTCGTGAAGGCCATCAAGAAGCAGGGAGGCACCGTTGCCATGACGGGGGACGGCGTCAACGATATCCTCGCTTTGAAGGAGGCGGACTGCGCCATCTCCGTTGCCTCGGGCAGCGAGGCGGCGCGCAATGTTTCGCACCTCGTCCTCATGGACAACAACTTTTTGAACCTCCCCTCCGTCGTGTATGAAGGGCGGCGCGTCATTAACAACATCAAGTCGTCGGCGTCCCTCTATATCATGAAGACGCTGTTCATTACGCTCCTTGCCATCTTCTGCGTCGCCATCCGCTCGCAGTACTTCTTCAAGACCAACAACATGCTGCTCTTCGAATCCCTCGTGGCGGCGCTCCCCTCCTTTATCATCACGTTGCAGCCCAACAAGGAGCGCGTGAAGGGGAAATTTATCCCGTACGTCCTATCCCGAAGTATCCCGGGGGCGCTCACGCTCATTCTGTGCGTGCTCGCCGTGTTCCTCGGCGTGCGGTTCATGCCCGCATCGTACGGGCTCGGCAGCCTGACGAACGAAGACGGCCTCATCAATCCCCTCCTGATGCTCGCGGTGACGTTCGGCGGCATGGTGATGCTCTTCCGCATCCTGCAACCCTTGAACCTGCTGCGCGTTGCAACGTACGCCGTCTCCCTCGGCGTCACCATCGTGATCCTTGCGGTGCCCGTGCTCGGCAACCTCGTCTACGACCATTGGGACACGGTGCAGCTCAACTTCCAGCAAGTTCTCTATATCCTCGTGATCGTCTTGGCGGCGTTCCCCGTCTCCAACGCGCTCGTGAAACTCGGCGACCTCATGAACCCCTTGGAACAGGGCAAGGACGCCGCAAGGGAAAAATCAAAGAAGAAATGATAAAAGGGCTCGCCGCACGGCGGGCTCTTTTGCAAGCGGACTGTTTGCAGTTCTCCCAAGGCATAGAATAATAATCCCCGCGTAAAACGCGGGGTATTTCATTTTCGGGCATAGCCCTAATCGTTACAGGCGGCGCACAAGTG
>CANRFK010000018.1 GCA_947629875.1 uncultured Clostridia bacterium | reverse complement strand
TCAACGGCACAAGTTACATCACGCAGATGGGGGCGGCGGCCGTCTTTACCGAGGAGGGCGAAAAACAAATTTCCGCCAACATCGAATACTACCGCAACAATGCAAAGATCATCACAGATTGCCTCGACGGGCTCGGCATCTTCTACACGGGGGGCAAACATTCGCCCTATGTGTGGATGAAGTGCCCCAATAATATGACGAGCTGGGAGTTTTTCGACTATCTTCTCGAAAACGCCAACGTCGTGGGCACCCCGGGCAGCGGGTTCGGGAGCAACGGAGAGGGGTTCTTCCGCCTCACGGCATTCGGCACGGAGGAGAGCACCCGCGAGGCATGCAGGCGCATCGGTGCGCTCCTGCACAAATAAAACGGAGAAAAATATGGAGAATGTGAGAGCCGCGGGCGTCCTGTGTCACATCACCTCGCTTGCGGGAAAATACGGCGTCGGAAACTTGCGCGATGCGGCGCGCTTTGCGCTCACGCTCGCGCGGAGCGGCGTCAAATATTGGCAAATTCTTCCGCTCGTGCAGACGGGCTACGGGGATTCTCCCTACCAATCCGTCTCGTGCACGTCGGGCAATCCCTACCTCATCGACCTCGATGAACTCGGCAGGGCGGGGCTCCTCAAACAGAGGGAGTTGAAGGCGCTCCGCGCCCGCTACAAGGGCGCCGCGCGCGTCGATTACGGCGCGCTCTATGAGGAGCGCTACCAAACGCTCCGCCTCGCCTTTTCCCGCTTCGCCTTCGACGGCGAGGATTTCCGCGCCTTCGTCAAGGAGGGGAGATCGGAGGATTACGCCCTGTTTATGACGGCGAAGACGGTGTACGGCGGCAGTTTTTGCGATTGGGACGAGCCCTTAAAGCGGCACGAGAGCGATGCCTGCGAACGCCTCCGCACGGAATATCACGAGGAATATCTCTTCTGGCAGTTCCTGCAATACATCTTTTGGACGCAGTGGGAGGAACTTCACGAAAATTGCCGCTCGCTCGGCGTCCGCATCATCGGGGATATCCCGCTCTACGTCGCCTACGACAGTGCCGACGTCTGGGCGCACCCCGAACTCTTCAAATTGGATGGGGAGTTGAAGCTCGCCAAAGTGGCGGGCGTCCCGCCCGACTATTTCTCCGAGACGGGGCAGCTGTGGGGCAATCCCGTCTACGATTGGAAGACGCACGAGAAGGAGGGCTACGCTTGGTGGACAAAGCGCCTCAAAGCCGCGCTCTCGGCGTACGACGTCGTCCGCATCGATCACTTCCGCGGCGTCGACCGCTACTACGAGATCGAGGCAGACGCGGAGGATGCGCGGGGCGGCGTCTGGCGCGACGGGCCCAAGGATGCGCTCTTTGCCGGCCTTAAAGAGGAGAAATCCCGCATCATCGCGGAGGATTTAGGCATCATCGACGAGGGGGTGCGGGCTCTCGTCAAGCGCACGGGCTTCCCCGGCATGAAGGTGCTCCTCTTCGCCTTCGACGGCAACCCGGAAAATCCCTTCCTGCCGAAAAATATCGCGGAGAACTGCGTCGTCTACACGGGCACGCACGATAACGACACGGTGCGCGGCTATGTGCAGTCGCTCACGCCCGAACAGCTCGTCCTGTTCCGCTCCCGCGTGGCACAGGCGCTTAAAGGGGAGAAGATCGCAATGAAGCTCAACGCGCAGGGCAAAAATTTGCCCGAGGCGTTTGTGCGGCTCGCGCTCTCGTCCAAGGCGAAACTCGCCGTCATCCCCGTGCAGGATATCTTGGGGCTGGGGGATGAGGCGCGCATGAATTTCCCGGGGAAGAGCGAGGGGAATTGGCAATTCCGCTTGAAGCATAGCGTCTCCGCGTGGAATTTGAGAAAGTTGAAAAAAATGGTAAAAACATATAGGAGGTAACTTTATGGCAAAAGAGAAGAAGGGCTTCTTTAAGGAGTTCAAGGCGTTCATCGCGCGCGGGAACGTCATCGACATGGCAGTAGGCGTCATCATCGGCGGCGCGTTCAGCGCGATCGTCACGGCGCTCACCAACCAGATCCTGATGCCCATCATCAACTGGATCCTCTTCGCGATCACGGGCGGAAAGGGTCTCACCGAGATCTATTCCTACCTGAAGAAGGTGGAGATCACAGTGGACGGCATCAAACAGATCGACCTTGCGAACTCCATCTACATCGATTGGGGCGCATTCATCACGGCGATCATCAACTTCCTGCTCATCGCGCTCGTGCTGTTCATCATCATCAAGGTGATCAACAGCGTGCACGAAGGCGCCGCGGAGGCCAAGAAGAAATATGAGCCCCTCACCAAGGAAGAGGTCAAAGAGCTCCGTCACGCCGGCAAGAGCCGCGACGAGATCCTCGCCGCAGCCGCCGAGAAGAAGGCGAAAGCGGAGGCCGATGCCGCCGCTGCAGCAGCTGCTGCCGCCGCGATTCCCCCCGCTCCCACGCAGGAAGAGTTGCTCGCCCAGATTGTCGAGCTTCTCAAAGCGCAACAGAGCGGCGGGCACAAGGAGTAACGCACAGAAAAGACGGCGGTTTTCGCCGTCTTTTTTGCAAGCTCCAAAGAAAGGAGAACATCATGAAGCATTCCCGCGCCGCAAGTTTTGCGGTGCTTGCCGCCGTCTACGCCCTCGCGGGCGGGGCTGGGTTCACAATTTATTGGTTTCTGCCGCTCCCCGTATGGGCGGCGCTCCTCATTGCCGACGTCGCCGCAACCCTCATCGTCTTTGCGTTCAGTCTGATTTTTAAGAACGCCTCGGTGTACGATCCCTATTGGAGCGTCCAGCCTGTCGTCATCGTCATCGTGTGCGCCTGTCTGCACGCGCCCGCAGCCGTCAATATCCTACCCCTTGTTGCCATTTTGCTATGGGGCACGCGGCTCACCGCGAATTGGGCGTACACCTTCCACGGGCTCGAACATCAGGATTGGCGGTACACCATGCTCGCCCAAAAGACGGGGAAAGGATACTTTTTCGTCAACCTCGTCGGCATCCACCTCGTGCCCACCCTCGTCGTGTACGCATGCACGCTTCCCGCCGTCTACACCTATCTCGAACACCCCGCCTTCAATGCAGGCAGCGCCGTCTTTTTCTGCGTGTCCCTTCTCGCCGTCCTCTTGCAGGGCACGGCGGACTTCGAGATGCACCGCTTCCGCAAGAGAAAGACGGGCGGCTTCATCCGCGAAGGCCTCTGGAAGTACTCCCGCCACCCCAACTATTTGGGCGAAATTCTGATGTGGTGGGGGATAGGGGCGGCGGCGGTCTGCCTCATGCCGCAAAAATGGTGGCTGCTTGCGGGCGCCGCCCTCAACACCTGCCTCTTCCTCTTTGTGAGCATTCCCCTCGCCGACGGCCACCAATCCCGCAAAGAGGGCTTCCCGCTCTACAAGAAAAACACCCGCATGCTGCTTCCCATCTATAAAAAACAGCACACGGAATGAAATAATCCCACTCCCCGCTTCCCCCCAACGAAGTCCGTCCCTTGCTTCCCCCGTTTGGGGGAAGTGCCCCGCAGGGGCGATAGGGGTTCTCACCCGCTGTCAAACCGCAGACGGTGCGCATACAATAACTTGTATGCGCATCTGTTTTGTCACGGGGGGAACGCTCGCCGACTATGCGGAAAATTACGCGGACGCCCGCGCCGACGTCGTGCTCTGTTCCTTTCAGGCGCTCGGCAAGGTGAGTTACGAGCGCGAACTTCGGGGGGAGACCGCCCTCTTCGAGGACGTCGCGCTCCTCTCCAAGGAGGGGCAAAACGTCGTCATCTGCGGCTGTTATACCGATGCCCGCGGCATCCGCCGCAAGTCGGCGGTAGTGGCGGAAAAGGGGCGCATTTTGGGCGTGTCGGACATGGTCAACCGCCTCGACGGCTGCGAGTACCGCGGCGGCGCGGGCATCAAGATTTATGATACTGGGGTGGGAAAACTCGGCATTGTCGTCGCCGAAGACCTGTATTTTCCGCAGGTCACGCAGACCCTCTCCGTCTGCGGGGCGGAGGTCGCCCTGTGCCTCTTCGAAGAGACCTCCGAGAGCTTGGAGCAGACCCTCATGCGCGCCGAGGCGTTCTTCTACGGCATCCCCGTGTGCGTGTGCGCGTTCGGCTTTGCGGAGGTCGCCGATATCGCGGGCAAGCTCTGTTTTTCCTCGCCTCGCAGCCCCTGCGTCTACGATTTGAAGCGGGAACAGGAGTATCACCTCGTGGAGACCCGCCAGCGCGGCTTCTACCGCCGCCGCAAGAGCGGATTTTAGCCCTGCGCCCGTTCTCCCGCGTCATTCTGAACCCGCCGCGCCCGCCCCGCCCCTTGTGGGGCGGGGCGGGCGCGGCGGGTGAAGAATCCCGAAAAACGAAGTCCGACCAAGCTTCGCTTCTATCGCCGCAGAAAAAGCGGATTTTAGTTATGTTTCCCTCCGCCGCCCCCTCTTGGGAGGGGGTAGGGGGGTGGGGCTTCTCATACCCTCCGCCCCTCCTTGGCTCCCCCTGCGAGGGGGAGCTCCGCCGCAGGCGGTGAGGGGGTGTCCCCATACCCTCCGCCCCGCCTTGCCCACCCCTCGGAGGGGTGGGTGGCACGAGCAACGCGAGTGACGGAAGGGGGTGTGCTTTATCCTGCCTCCCGACTGTATAATTGTCATGTCGAACGCAGTTGAGACATCTCTACCTTATTTTGAGATCTCTCTTCTTCCCTCCGTCCGCGCTACTTCGTTCCACCGCGTCATTCTGAACCCTTGCCCTCCGCCCCGCCCCCTTGTTGGGGGCGGGGCGGAGGGCAAGGGTTCAGAATCCCGATGGGCGAAGTCCGACCCCTCATACCGAGGTTCCGTAGGAACCGAGCGTATCTTTCCCCAATAAAACATCGCCGCCCGCGCTATTTGCGCAGGCGGCTCAATTCCTTCAAAAATTTACTTGATGATCCTCGCCGAGGCAATGGCGAGCGCCCCCGGCCCGATATGGCAGGAGACGGAGAGCGACAGGGGATCGATAAACGCGACGGGCACCCCGGGGAAGACGGCCTTGATCTCCTCGGCAAAGGCGGCGGCCTCCGCATCGTTTGCGGTGTGCGCCACGGAGAGCTGCATCTCGCCCCTGTCCGCAAGTTCCTTGAAGCGCGTCTCAAAGTCGTGTTTCATGGCGGCGAGCATCACGTCCTTCGCCTTGCGGAGGGTGTGCACCTTCTGGAAGGCGTCGAGCTTCTCGCCCTGAATTTGCAGTACGGGCTTGATCTTCAGAATGGTGCCGATGAGCGCCGCGGCGGGGGTCAGCCTTCCGCCCTTTTTGAGGTATTTCAGCGTGTCGAGGGAGATATAGATGCTGCTGTCAAACTTGGTTCTTATGAGGTAGTCCTTGATCTCGGCGGCCGTCCTGCCCTGCTCTGCAAGCGCAATGGCGTCGTACACGCTCTGCTTTTGGGTGACGGAAATGCGCTGGTTATCCACGACCTGCACTCTTCCGCCATAGTCCTTGGCGAGCCGTTCCGCCGTGTGGCAGCTCTCCGAGAGCCCGCTCGACATGGGGATGTGCACAATTTCGCTGCCGTCCTTCAGAAGCTCGTCCCAGAGGTCGGTGATGTTGCCGATGGCGGGTTGCGAGGTGGAAACGCTCGCGTCGCCCTGCAAGTGCTCGTAGAACTGTTCCTGCGTAAGAGTGATGTCCTCAAAGAACTCTTCGCCGTCAATGAGGAAGGGCATCGGGATGACGGAGATTCCCAGTTTCTCCGCTTCCGCCTGCGTGATGCCGCTGTTCGAATCGGTTACGATCTTCACTTTTGCCATAGTTTTTCTCCGTTTGTTTACTTTTGAAACTATTCATATTATAATAAATTTTTCGGCCATTGTCAAGCATATCAAACGAAAAAATGGCGGAAGACAGCGGCGTTTGTTGACAAAATTGGCACAATATACTATAATACGGAAGAAAGAGGGGTAGCGTATGTACGAAATTCTCGGAAAACAGCGGTTAAATCCCACCGTCACGCGCATGAGGGTCAAGGCGCCGCTCGTCGCGAAGAAGGCGCTTGCGGGGCAGTTCGTCATTGTCCGCGCAAATGAAAACGGCGAGCGCATCCCGCTCACCGTCGCGGGGTGCAATAGGGAGACGGGCGGCGTGGATATCATCTTCCAAGTCGTCGGCGGGGCGACGATGTCGCTCGACGCCAAGGAAAAGGGCGAGTTCATCGCCGACTTCACGGGGCCGCTCGGCACGCCCACCGCCGTGGAGGGGCTCAAAAAGGTCGCCGTCGTGGGCGGCGGCGTGGGGTGCGCCATCGCACTTCCCGTCGCGCGCAGATTGCACGAGCTGGGCGCAAACGTCACCTCCATCGTCGGCTTCCGCAGCCGCGATCTCGTCATTCTCGAGGAGGAATTCCGCGCGTACAGCAACAAGTTCTATCTCATGACGGACGACGGCTCCTGCGGCGAAAAGGGCAACGTCTGCGCCCCCTTAAATAGGCTTCTCGCTGCGGGGGAGACCTTCGACGAGGTCATCACCATCGGGCCTCTTGTCATGATGAAGTTCGTCGCCGCCGCAACCAAGCCGTACCACATCAAGACGGTCGCCAGCATGAATCCCATCATGATCGACGGCACGGGCATGTGCGGCTGTTGCCGCGTCACGGTGGGGGGCGAAATGAAGTTCGCCTGCGTCGATGGGCCCGACTTCGACGCCCACCTCATCGACTTCGACGAGGCGATGCGCCGCAACCGCACCTACATTGAGTTTGAGGCGGCGGCGCGCGAAAAGCACTGCAATCTCTACAAAAAGGAGGGCGCACGATGAAGTACAACCCCGATTTGAAGAAGCGCCCTATGCCCTCGCAGGCGGCGGACGTGAGAAATAAAAACTTCTCCGAGGTCGCCCTCGGCTACACCGAAGAGGACGTCCTCACCGAGGCACTGCGGTGCCTGCACTGCAAAAACCGTCCCTGCGTCAATGGCTGTCCCGTGGGCGTGCCCATTCCCGAGTTCATCGCCCTTGCCGCAGAGGGAAAATTTGAAGAGGCATATCAAAAAATTTCCGAAGCCTCGTCGCTCCCCGCCGTGTGCGGCAGGGTGTGCCCGCAGGAGCGGCAGTGCGAAAGTTTGTGCACGCGCGGCATCAAGGGCGAGCCCGTCGGCATCGGCAGGTTGGAACGCTTCGTCGCCGACTATCACCTCACGCACGGCGCGCCCCAGACTACGGCAACGCCCAAGAACGGGCACAGGGTCGCCGTCGTCGGTTCGGGCCCCGCGGGGCTCGCCTGCGCGGGCGAACTTGCAGGCCGCGGCTACGAGGTCACCGTCTACGAAGCCTTGCACCTCGCGGGCGGCGTGCTCGTCTATGGCATTCCCGAGTTCCGTCTTCCCAAGCACATCGTGGAGCGCGAGGTGGAGGGGCTCAAAGCCCGCGGCGTCAAGTTTGAACTCGACAGCGTCGTCGGCAAGCTCATCACCGTCGAAGAGCTGATGGGCGAATACGGCTACGAAGCCGTGTTCCTCGGCACGGGCGCGGGGCTGCCCATGTTCATGGGCATCAAGGGCGAGAGCGCCAAGGGCGTATTCTCGGCGAACGAATACTTGACGCGCGTCAACCTCATGAAGGCATACGAGGAGGGGGCGGAGACGCCCATCTTCCGCGCCAAAAAGGTGGCAGTCGTGGGCGGCGGCAACGTCGCCATGGACGCGGCGCGCTGCGCAAAACGCCTCGGCGCGGAGGTCAGTATCGTCTACCGCCGCTCGGAGGCCGAACTTCCCGCAAGGAAGGAGGAGATCGAGCACGCCAAAGAGGAGGGCATACAGTTCCGCTTCCTCACCAATCCCGTGGAGATCTTAACGGACGAAGAGGCGAACGTCACGGGCGTCAAGTGCGTGGAGATGGAGCTCGGCGCGCCCGACGCCTCGGGTCGCCGCAGACCCATCGTCAAGGAGGGGAGCGAGTTCGTCATCCCGCTCGACTGCGTCATCATGGCGCTCGGCACTTCGCCCAACCCGCTACTCAGGAAATCGACAGAGGGGCTTGCAACCAAGCCGCGCGGCGAGATCGTCGCGGATGAGAACGGCGCAACTTCCCTTGCAGGCGTCTATGCGGGCGGCGACGCCGTCACGGGCTCCGCCACGGTCATCTTGGCGATGGGCGCCGGCAAGCGTGCCGCCCATTCCATCGACGAATACATCCAATCCAAGTCCTGACCCCGCCCATACTATAAAATGTCATGTCGCCCGACGCGTAGCGGCGCACGAAGTGGCGTAGTCGCCTATAAAATTGTCATGTCGAGCGGAGCGAAGCGAAGTCGAGACATCTCCACCTTATTCCTCATACGCTCGGGGGCTTTTTCTTTCCTCATACCGAGGCGAAGCCGAGTGTATCTTTGCCTCTCCCCGGGAGCCTTCCTTCTCGCCCCCTCCGCTTGGTTATCGCGTCATTCTGAGCCCCCCTTGTGGGGGCGAAGAATCCCGAAAAACGCAGTCAGTCCCCTCGCCCCCTCCTCGGGAGCCATTTTATCCGCTCCCCCCTTGGGAGCCATTTTATCCGCCCCCTCCTCGGGAGGGGGGGTAGGGGGGTGGGGCATCCTCATACCGAGGCGAAGCCGAGCGTATCTTTCCCCCCAAAATTTTTTCAAAAAAATTGGCATATACCCCGAAAATGTATAAATTTTTGTGGTACATTCATTATGAGAAGAGCGTGAAGCGCACCACGGGAACACGCGCGGCTTCAAAAAAGCCATTGGCGTGCGGCAAGGCGGCGCGGCGCGAGAGCGACGCGGCGCCGCGCCGCACGCCGATGGCTTTATGAGGAAAAACCATTTTTACGGCAGTCGCAATTCTTCTAAATTCGGACAAGATTTCATACAATACTGTATGAATTTTTTGTATAAACACCGCGCCGCGTTCGGAATTTGCGCCGTCCTTCTCGCCGTCGCGGTGGCGTTCGGCGCGTGCCTTTTTGCCCTCGTCTCGGCGGCGTCGTCCTCGCGGAAAATGACCGTCGTCATCGATGCGGGGCACGGCGGCGTGGATGGCGGCGTCGTCGGAATCCAGACGGGCACCAAGGAGAGCGACGTCAATTTGGAGATGTCCCGCGCGCTTCAGACTGCCTTTGAGGAGGCGGGCTTCTCCGTCGTGCAGACGCGTCCCACCGAGGCGGGGCTGTACGGCGCGGCGACGGCGGGCTACAAGAAGCGCGATATGCGGGAGCGCGCCCGCATCATCGGGGAAAGTTCGCCCGCGCTCGTCGTCTCCGTCCACCAGAATTTTTTCCCGCTCTCCTCGCGCCGCGGCGCGCAGGTCTTTTTCCGCGAGAGTTCCGCTTCTTCCAAATCGCTCGCCGTCCGCATTCAGGATGCGCTCAACGGCATGCCCGAGTGCGTGAAAAAGACGCAGGCGCTCAAAGGGGACTACTACATTCTCAATTGCAGCGAATATCCCTCGGTCATCGTGGAGTGCGGGTTTTTGTCCAACGCCGAGGACGAGGCGCTCCTCCTTCAAAGCGATTACCGCAAAAAACTTTCCTACGCCATCGTGCAGGGCGCGCTGAATTTTTTGGCGGCGGATATCCGCTGATTTTTCCGCAACAGAGCTGCATGGAATTTGTTCGGGGGCGCGAAAAAGGGCGTCCTCATTTTATATTTCGTTTGACTTTTATATCTTGCCGTGATATAATTTTTCCGTATGGAAAAATATTGCAATACGAAGCAATATACATTGCGGTATTCCGACTTCGATTTTAAGGACGAGCTCTCGCTCTTCGCGCTCCTTTCCCTCGTGCAGGAATCGGCGGGGGCGAGTGCGGATGAACTCGGCTTCGGCTACGATGCGCTCAAAAAGATCGGGTGCGGGTTCGTCGTCGTGAACACCTATTGCGAATTTTTCCGCCCCATAAAACTCGGCGAACAAATTTCGGTGGAAACGTGGCCGCTTCCGCCCCGCCACGTCATTTTCGAACGCGACAGCCGCGTGCTTGCAAAAAGCGGCGAAGTTGTCGCCAATTTTGCCGCGCGCTGGTGCCTTGTGGATCTCAAAAGTTTCTCGCTCCTGACGCCCGACCGCCTCGGCGCGGTGCACGAAAATTGCCCGTACCGCGACGAAAAGACGACGACGGCGCCCGCATGGAAAATCCCGCGCGTCAATGACGGAACGCGCATTTTGCGCACCGTGCGCGTCTCCGACTGCGACCACTACCTTCACGCCAACAACGCGAAGTACGCCGATTTCTTCATGGACTGCTTCACGATGGAGGAGCTCAAAGCCCGCCCCGTCAAGGCATTCCAAATCGCCTACATCAAGCAGGCGAAGGAGGGCGCGGAGCTGGAAATTTTCCGCGAGGACAGAGCGGGCGAGAGCCTCTGCGAGGCGAGAGAGGGGGACGAGCTCATCGCGCAGTTCCGCGTTTGGTTTGCGGAGGAAGAGAAATGAGAGAGAAGGCAGACATCGTAAAATTCGTAAAGATCGTCAAGCGGCTGTTTCTCATCTTCAGCTTTTTCGCCATCGCCGCCGAGATGATCCTCCTCGTGTTTGCGTTCATGAAGGTTCTCGGGTGCATCATCGCAGCAAGCGTGCTCGGCGTGGGGTACATCGTCGTCTACGCCGTCTATGCGCTCCGCATCTCGATGGGCGCCGTGCTCGGCATCGACGTGACGGATAAGGTCGTTCATGTAAAGACCAAGCGCAAGATCTTCACCTACGATGTAAAGCGCGGCTGCGTGGGCGTGAAGGTGCGCAAAAACCGCTTTATCGCGACGTTTGAAACGCAGGATTCGCGCGATAGTTTCGTCTTTTACAGGCGCGTTTGGTTCGCCCCGCACGGCGCGGAGCAGTTCACCGCCGACGAGATAAGAATGTTCTACCCCGACCTCGACGAGGACGAAGAATAAAAAGCAAAAAATAAAGAACCAAGAAAATAAAAAAATCAAAATAGAAAACCAAAATCAAATCACAAAAAGCAAAGGCTTTCAGGAGTAAACAGCATGGCAAAGAAAATCAAGAAAGTGGTGCTCGCCTATTCGGGCGGCCTCGATACCTCCATCATCATCCCGTGGCTCAAGGAGAACTACGACGGCTGCGAGGTCATCGCCGTCTCGGGCGATGTGGGGCAGGGCACCGAACTCGACGGGCTCGAAGAAAAAGCCAAAAAGACGGGTGCATCCAAGTTGTATGTGCTCGATTTGAAGAAGGAATTTGTAGAGGACTACATCTTCCCGACCATGCAGGCGGGCGCGGTGTATGAGGACAAGTACCTTCTCGGCACTTCGTTTGCGCGCCCCGTCATCGCGAAGGCCATCGTGGAGATCGCAAAGAAGGAGGGCGCCGACGCCATCTGCCACGGCTGTACGGGCAAGGGCAACGATCAGGTGCGCTTCGAGCTCGCCATCAAGGCGTTCGCGCCCGAAATGAAGATCATCGCCCCGTGGCGCATCTGGAACATCAAGAGCCGCGAGGAGGAGATCGAGTACGCCGAGGCGCACAACATTCCCCTCAAAATCAACCGCGAAACCAACTATTCCAAGGATAAAAACCTGTGGCACCTCTCGCACGAGGGGCTGGACTTGGAGGAGCCCGAAAACGAACCGCAGTACGAAAAGGCGGGATTCCTCGAGATGGGCGTCTCGCCCTTGCAGGCACCCGATAAGCCCACTTATGTGACGCTTCACTTTGAAAAGGGCGTGCCCACGATGCTCGACGGAAAAGAGGTGGGCGCGGTGGAGCTCATCGAAAAACTCAACGAGATCGGCGGCAAAAACGGCGTGGGGCTTGCGGATCTTGTGGAAAACCGCCTCGTCGGCATGAAGTCGCGCGGGGTGTACGAGACCCCCGGCGGCACGATTTTATACGAGGCGCACAGGCTCCTCGAGACCATCACGCTCGACAAGGCCACGATGCACTACAAGCAGCTCGTCGCGGTGAAGTTCGGCGAAATGGTGTACGACGGGCAGTGGTTCACCCCGCTCCGCGAGGCGCTCTCCGCCTTTGTTACAAAGACGCAGGAGACGGTGACGGGCGACGTGAAGTTGCGCATCTACAAGGGCAACGTGACGAGCGCGGGCATTTCCTCGCCGTACTCCCTGTACAGCGAAACGATCGCCACCTTCTCGGACGACGGCGGCGCGTACTCGCAGAAGGACAGCGAGGGCTTCATCAATCTCTTCGGACTGCCCATCAAGGTGAAGGCGCTTCTCGACGCGCAAAGGAAATGATCCGCGCATTCATCGACGGCAAGGCGGGGACGACCGGCCTGCAAATTTACGAGCGGCTCGCTTCGCGCGGGGACGTGGAACTTCTGACCCTTCCCGAGGAGAAACGGAAGGACGTGGCCGCCCGCAAGGAGGCGATGAACAAAGCGGACGTCGTCTTTTTGTGCCTGCCCGACGACGCGGCGCGCGAGGCGGCGGGGCTCGTGGAAAACCCCGCGACCATCGTCATCGACGCCTCGACGGCGCACCGCACCGAGGAGGGGTGGGCATACGGTTTTCCCGAACTTGCGCCCGCCTTCCGCGAAAAGATCGCGGGAAGCAAGCGCATCGCCAACCCCGGGTGCTACGCGAGCGGGTTTTTATCCATCGTCTATCCGCTGGTTGCGGGCGGCATCGTATCTCCCGATTATCCCTTCGTCTGCCACGCCGTGAGCGGCTACTCGGGCGCGGGCAAAAAGGGCATTGCGGAGTACGAAGCAGAAGAGAGAAGCGGGCTTTTGAAGGCCCCGCGCCTCTATGCGCTCACGCTTTCCCACAAGCACTTGCCCGAGATGACGAAAATTGCGGGGCTTTCCCATCCGCCCGTCTTTAACCCGTATGTGTGCGACTTTTATGCGGGAATGACGGTCTCCGTGCCCCTGTTTCGGCGGCTTTTATTGAAAAATTGGGGGAGAGATGAGGTTTTTGGCCATTTTGCAGAGTACTATGCGAGACATAGGTTTATCTCTGTGACGCAAAACTCCGAGGATGGATACCTCTCCGCGGCAAAACTCGTGGGCACCAACATGCTGGAAATTTTCGTCGGGGGCAATGAGGAGCAGATCTTGCTCTCGGCGCGGCTCGACAATCTCGGCAAGGGGGCTTCGGGTGCGGCGGTGCAGAACATGAACCTCGCGCTGAAACTTGACGAAACGCTCGGCTTATGTCAAAATAACAAGGATACGGTATGATAAAGAAAATTCCGGGCGGCGTGTGCGCGCCCAAAGGGTTTCGCGCGAACGGCGTTCACTGCGGGATCCGCAAAAACAAAGAAAAGAAAGACCTCGCCCTCATCGTGAGCGACGTGCGCTGTGCGGCGGCGGGGGTATATACCACCAACCTCGTGAAGGGCGCGCCCATTCTTGTGACGAAAGCGCACCTTGCGGACGGCCATGCGCGCGCCGTCATCGTGAACAGCGGCAACGCCAACACCTGCAATGCGGACGGCATCGAGATCGCGGAGGGCATGTGCGCCCTCGTCGAAAGGTTCGCGGGCATTCCCGCAGTCGACGTGCTCGTCGCCTCGACGGGCGTTATCGGGCAAAAACTTTCGCTCGAGCCCATCGAAGGGGGCATGGAGGCGCTTGTAAAGGGGCTCGGCGATGGCTCTTCCGCCGCGGCGGAGGCCATCATGACGACGGACACCTACAAAAAAGAGGTCTCTTTCGCCTTTGAAGCGGGCGGAAAAACGTGCCGCATCGGGGCGATCGCCAAGGGCGTGGGCATGATCTGCCCCAACATGGCGACCATGCTCTGTTTTGTGACGACGGACGCCGCCATCTCTCCCGAAATGCTGCAAAGGGCGCTCTCCGAGGACGTGAAGACCTCCTTCAACATGCTCTCCGTCGACCGCGACACCTCCACCAACGATACCCTGTGCATCATGGCGAGCGGGCTCGCGGGCAACAGGGAAATTACCGCGGCGGGGGCGGATTACAATGCCTTCAAGCGGGCTCTCCACAAGGTGACGGTGGCGCTCTGCCGCATGCTCGCCGCCGACGGCGAGGGGGCGACCAAGCTCCTCGAGTGCACCGTGAAGGGGGCAAGGACGAGAAAGGACGCGCGCATTGCGGCGAAAGCCGTGGTGTGCTCCGATTTGTTGAAGGCCGCCATGTTCGGCGCCGACGCCAACTGGGGCAGGGTGCTGTGCGCGCTCGGCTACTCGGGCGCCAACCTCGATATTGACAAGATCGACGTGGATTTTCGCTCCAAGGCGGGAATTTTGCCCGTTTGCAGAGAGGGCGCGGGCGTGGAGTTCTCCGAAGAATTCGCGAAGAAAGTGCTCTCGGAGAAGGAAATTGACATCGACGTGCGCGCGGGCGACGGCCGCGGAAGCGCGACGGCGTGGGGGTGCGACCTCACCTACGACTACGTGAAGATCAACGGCGATTACAGGACGTGAAGAGGGCGGACTTCGTTTTTCGGGATTCTTCCGTCGCTACGCTCCAGTACTTCGTCGCTACGCTCCTCGTGCCGCGCTAAGTAGACAAATAGTGCGCGCGGGGCAGAATGACGCGGGAATAAAGGGGACAGCAAGTTACCCCACCCCCCTGCCCCCCCTCCCGAGGAGGGGGCAAGTAAGGAAGGCTCCCGTGGCGGGGGCAGAGAGGAAGGCTCCGAGGAGGGGGCGAGACAAGGAAGCCCCGAGCGGGGGGCGAAACGGGGAATACGCCCGAAGAGGAGAAGGAAAATCCCCACCACCGCCTACGGCGGAGCCTCAGCACAAGGCACGCCCTGCGGGTGCCCTTTGAGAAAGGGTAGGCCTTGAAGTAGGGTGAACCTTAAAGGCTTGGAAATGGGTAGGCCTTAAAGAAAAAACGGGTAAGATTATGGATATCAAACAACAACAGGCGGAATTTTTGCTCGAGGCGATGCCGTATATCGAGAAATACCGCGATAAAATTCTCGTCATCAAGTACGGCGGAAACGCCATGACCGACGACGCGCTGAAACAGTCCGTCATGCGCGACTTGACCATCCTCCGCTTCGTGGGCATCAAGGTGGTGCTCGTGCACGGCGGGGGGCCTGAAATTACAGAGACCCTCTCCCGCATGGGGATAAATTCGCGCTTCGTGAACGGCCTGCGCTACACCGACGCGGAGACCGCCGAAGTCGTGCGCATGGTGCTCGCGGGGAAGGTCAACAAGTCGCTTGTGCATATCCTCGGCGAACTCGGCGCGAAGGCTGTGGGGCTCTCGGGCATCGACGGAAAGATGCTCCTCTGCTCCAAGGAGAGCGAAGAGCTGGGCTTCGTCGGCAAAATAGAGGCGGTGGATACCGAGCTCATTCTCTCCTGCCTCGGCGCGGGGTACCTGCCTGTCATCTCCACCGTCGGCTACGACAACGAGGGCAATATCTACAATGTAAATGCCGATACGGCGGCCTCTGCCATTGCGGGCGCATTGAAGGCCGAGAGCCTCATCCTCATGACGGACATCAAGGGGCTCATGCGCGATAAAAACGACGAGGACAGCCTCATCCGCAAGGTGTACGTCTCGGATATCCCCGCGCTCGTGAAGGAGGGCATCATCTCGGGCGGCATGATCCCCAAGGTGCAGTGCTGCCGCGAGGCCATCCGCAAGGGCGTGGGAAGGGTGTTCATCACCGACGGAAGGGTGAAGCATTCCATTTTGCTTGAACTTCTCTCCGATGAGGGAATGGGCACGATGTTTGTAAAGGGCGACTGAAAAGGGCGACCTGCGGGTCACCCTATTTTTCACGGAGAAAGAGGGAGATTTGAGAAAATTCTATTTTTCCGAAGAAAAATAGAATTTTCCAAAAAATTGTTTCAGAAATAGGGAAAGATATGGCGGAATTTTCGGAAATCAAACAACTTGACGAGACCTATCTCGCGCACACGTACGGGCGGTATCCCGTCGCCTTCGAGGGCGG
>CANRFK010000017.1 GCA_947629875.1 uncultured Clostridia bacterium | reverse complement strand
GGCTTGATGTTGACGACCGTCCCTGCGCCGCCCGCACACGGGAAGCACTCGTCCTCCTTGATGGCCTTCACCTCGCCGTACTCGCCACCGCCCGAAAGATACCCCATCGTCACCTTGGTGAACGGGATGATCTGCGCGCCGCTCGCAGAGTAAACGGGCTTGCCGATGACGGTGTTGACGTCCACAAGCCCCGTCAGTTGTTCGGCAGTCTTTTCCATGATGCCGTCGATCGTTTTTCTTTTATCCATTTGAGAAGTTCCTCCAAACCTTTTTTGATGAGCGCAAGGGTCAAGACGAATCCGTTGAACACCGTTGCGAACTGAACCGAAACTTTGAGCGTCGCTTGCTCGGTCAGCAAAATGCTGCTCTTCAGGGAGACGAACGGGTGGCGCGTTTTGAGAACGGAGAAGGCCGCCGCACCCGCCGACTGCATCACGGCCGCGAGCAGGACGCCGTACAGTTTTTCCGCCCCGCTTACTTCGACGATCTGGTGAAATCGCCACAGCTGAAAGCCCTTGGTGATCTCGAACTTCTTGCGGGTATCGGACATGGCCGTGTATGGCAAAAAGACCGCCTTTTTATCGGTGAGATGCAGGGCGACGCCCCCCTTACGCAGTTCTCCGTAGCCGCCGTAGATTTTCAGCCGCCGAAAGAGACAGAGAGCGAACCACGCCTTGTTCTCCGCCGCGTCCACATACCCGTCCACGTAGACGAATACGGGGAAAAAGAAGAACAATACCCCGAAAAACAGGGAATAAACGAAAAGTTCGCCCATATCCGTAATATGGGCGAACCGAGAAAAATTATTTATTTTTATAAAATTCAGGAAATTTTTACGAGATCCTCGTCGAGCCCGCGCAAAAAGTCGGGCAGTTCGTAGCCCCCCTCCGTAATGGGGCGCTCCTCGGGCTCCTCGATGGGTTCGGGCGTTTTTTCTTTCGGCGCCTCGCCCGCCTCCTCGTCCTCTTCGCTGTATTCCTCGCGCGCGTAGAGATAGCTGTCGCGCTCGTCGGTCTCGCTTGCGATCTTCGCCATCAGTTCGTCGTAGTCGGGCAGGTCGGCGAGGGAACTTAATTTGAACCGCTTCAAAAATTCGTCGGTCGTCGCAAAGAGCACGGGGCGGCCGACGGCGTCCTTTCTGCCGCACGGGTAGATGAGCTTTAAGTCGAGCAGCATGTTGACGGCGTAGTCACTGTTCACGCCGCGCAGAAGTTCGATCTCCGAGCGCGTGATGGGCTGTTTGTAGGCGATGATGGCAACGCATTCCAGGATGGTGCGCGTGAGCTCCTTCTCCCGTATGGGGTTGAGCACGGCCGCCACCTCTTCCTTATACTGCGGATTGGAGGCGAGTTGTGCCTTTTTGTTATATTCGAGAAGCTGGATGCCGCCGTCTGCGCCGTATTTTTCGCGGAGCTGTTTGAGTGCGGCGTTCACCTCGCGCTCGGTCGCGTTCAGCTTGTCGGCAATGTCGGAGACGGCGACTCCCTTCCCCGAGGCAAACAGGATGGCCTCAATTGTATTCGTCAATTTGTTCAAGCGTCTCCTCCTCCTTTCGCTCGGGGTTGAGCGCGATCGTAATGGGCCCGAACAGCTCCCGCTGCGTTACCGTGAGATATTGGTGTTTCAAGAGTTCCAAAAGCGCCTGAAAGGTGGTGATGATCTCCGATCTCGTGTAATCGAGAGAAAAAAGTTCCTCAAATTGCACGGGTTCGCCCCCTTCGAGGCACTCCATGATGAACGTGATCTTCTGCCGCACCGTGAACTGGTCGCGCGGGATCTCGCGGGCTTCCTGCGCCGCCATCTCGCGGTCGCGGTTGCGCATGAGATTCGCAAGCGCGCCGATGAGGCCGTTCGTCGTGAGGTTGTCGAGGGAAAAGACGGTGCGCACTTCCCCCACGTTGCGGTCGGGTTCCTTGAAGTAGTAGCCGATGGTCTCAAGCTCTTTGAGCTTTTTGGTCTCCTCCTTGATGAGGCGGTACTCTTCAAGCGCGCGGATGATGGCCGCCTTGTCCTCTTCGACTTCCGCGTCGATCTCGGGATCCTCTTCGAGGTTGGGCACGAGCGCCTGCGCTTTGATCTTGATGATGGTCGCCGCAATGTTGAGATAGTCGGTGACCTTATCCACATCGAGATAGGGAAGCCCCTGCATGTACTCCAAAAATTGCTCGGTGACCTGCGAGACGAACACGTCCTTTATCTCGATCTCCTCGCGGTTGATGAGATAGAGAAGAAGGTCGAGCGGGCCCTCGAAGTTGTTGAGGACCGTGGTATAGTCGACATTGGATTCAAAATCTTCGCGCTTCACGATCCTTCCTCCCGTATCCGATACGGTTTTATTATAGAGCAAACAAACAAAAAAGGCAAGAAAAAAGCGGACATTTTGGGAAATTTCCGCTTTTACCCGCCATATCTTGTGGCGCGGCCTATTTGAGGCGTGCGGGAATGACGTCGCCGCGGACAAGGTCGGCGTAGGTCTGCGGCTTCACGATATACTCCGCCTTACCATTATGTACGAGCACGGCGGGCGGAATGAGGTTGCGGTTGTAGTTGCTTGCCATGGAATAGTTGTACGCCCCCGTCGTTAGCACGGCGACGAGATCGCCGATGCGCGCCGCGGGGAGATTGAAGTCGTCGCCGATGAGGTCGCCGCTCTCACAGCATTTGCCGGCGAGGGACACGCGCTCCGTGCAGGGCTCGGCGGCGCGGTTGGCAAGAATTGCCGAGTATTTGGAGCGGTACAGGCAGAAACGCGGGTTTTCAAACATGCCGCCGTCGATGGCGATGTATTTCCGGATGCCGGGGATCTCCTTGATCGCCCCCACCGTATAGAGCGTAATGCCCGCCTCCGCGACGATGGAGCGGCCGGGCTCGATGAGGAGGCGGGGAAGTTCCAATTTATAATCGTCGCACCCCTTTTTGACGGCGGAAATGAGCGCGGAGAGATAGGCGCGGTAGCCCTCTGCGGGAATTTTGGCGTCCGCATCGGTGTACCAAACGCCGAAACCGCCCCCGAAATTGAGCTCTTTCGGCGTAAAATGCAGCGTTTTCTTGACGTTGGCGGCGAATTTGAGGCATTTCTCCGCGGCGAGCACAAAGGACTGCTTTTCAAAGATCTGCGAGCCGATGTGGCAGTGATAGCCGAGAAGGCGGAGATGCTTTCTGGTGAGAATGTAGGCGGCGATCTTCTCCGCCTCGCCCCCCGCAATGGGAAATCCGAATTTGGAATCGGGCGTGGCCGTCTGCACGTAGGCATGCGTATGCGCCTCGACGCCCGGGTTGATGCGGATGAGCACGTTCTGTACGACGCCGCGCTTTTCCGCCTCCGCCTCGATGAGGTCGGCCTCCGAATAGGCGTCTACAACGATGGTTCCCACGCCGCAATCGAGGGCGTAAGCAATCTCCTGCGGGAGCTTGTTGTTGCCGTGCATGTAGATATTTTGTGCGGGGAAGCCCGCCTGCATTGCCGTGTAGAGCTCGCCGCCCGAGACGACGTCCGCGCCGATGTGCTCGGACTTTGCGATGGCGTACATCGCCTCGCAGGAAAACGCCTTGGAGGCGTAGAGCACGAGGCCGCGGCCTTCGTATTCCGCTTCAAGCGTCTCGCGATAGACGCGCATCATGTTGCGGATGTGCGCTTCATCGTACACATATAGCGGCGTGCCAAACTCGCGGGCGAGGTCGACGCAGTCGGCGCCGCCGATCTCAAGGTGCCCTTTTTCGTTGATTTTCAGTGTTTCGCGGAAGTTCATGCAAATATTATAGCATGCAAGCGGCGCGGCGGTCAAGAAAAAAGGCATAACAACCGCAAAAATCGATTGCTATGCCTGACATAGTACTATGCAAAACTCTTATTTTATGCGCTCCACTGGCGCGCACCCTCTCGGAAGGCGTCCCACCAACTGTAGCGCTCCGCCTCCTCTGCCGCGACAAGCGTTGTTCTTGAAACCTCCACGCCGTCGCGGTATAAAACCGCCGTTCCGACGGCTTCTCCCACCGCAATGGGCGCGCGCAGGTTCTCATTCAGCTGCACGGAAACGGTAAATTTCCCCTCATCCGCGCGCTTGCAGAACGCGACAAGCGAGTTTTCGGGCGCGACCGCGATGTCCTTTTGCTTGGCGCCGTCAACGGGAGCGCGCTCGGCGATGGGCTCCCCGCCCTGCAATATCGTCCGCGTTGCGTACTCCGCAAAGGCTTCGTCGAACATCGAGGCAATGGAGGCGTTGCGGATCTTGGCGCTCTCTGCGCCGATGACGACGGCGATGAGGCGGGTATCGCCCCGATGGGCGGTTGCGGCGAGGCAGTAGCCCGCCTCGTTCGTGAAGCCCGTCTTCCCGCCGTCGCACCCCTCATAGTGGCGGATGAGCTTGTTGGTGTTCGTCATGCTCGTCGTTCTGCCGTCTGGGTGGACGAAATCCTCCAGCCAGACGCGGGAAAATTCAAAGTATTTTTGGTGCTTTAAGAGCGCGCGGAGCATGAGGGAGACGTCCTTCGCGCAGGAATACTGCGGCTCCTTGGGGAGCCCCGTGCAGTTGGCAAAGAGCGTATTCTCCGCGCCGAGCTCGCCTGCGCGCTCGTTCATTTTTGCGATAAAGGCCTCTTCGCTTCCCGCGATGCGCTCGGCGAGCGCCACACAGGAGTCGTTCGCCGAGCAGACGGCGATGCTCTTCATGAGCGATTCGGCGGAATAGGAAAGGCCGTCGCCCAAAAATACCTGCGAGCCCCCCATTCCCGCGGCGTGCCCGCTCACCGTAATTTGCTCTTCGTAGGCAAGATCTCCCCGCTCCACTGCCTCGAAGGTGAGGAGCAGCGTCATGATCTTACACATACTTGCGATGGGAAGGCGCTCCGTCTCGTTTTTTGCGTAGACGACGGTGCCCGTCTCGCAGTCACAAAGATACGCCGATTTGCCGGCGGGCTCCTTCGTAAGCGCCGCCGCGTGCGACGTTGCGGCTCCGCCCATAACCATTGTTCCCGCCGCGAGGACGGAAAGCATGAATCCGATCCATTTTTTCATGCCCGTAGTTTGCGCAGTTTTCGGGAAAATACACGTCAGAAAATATTTCCGAGCGGGTGAAAGAGCGCCAGTAGAAGCAGCATTTCCAACAGTCCGACTGCAAGGAGAAAGCAGAAAAAGACGAGGAAATCGGCGAAAAGCAGCAGCCAGTCGTGGCGCGAAAAGCCAAATCTCCGACACCGCGCGTAGGACAGAGCCCCCGCAAAACAGAGCACGGCGTCGATGAGGAGATGCACGGGCAGGTACAGCCCGATCACGATGAGCGCGCCCGAGAAGCGGTAGACGGAGAAGAAAATGTAGAGGCTTCCGCCGAAGGTGTATGCGCGGTATAAAAGTACGACGGGCGGAAGGACGCATCCGACAAAGTGAATGCCGGAAAGCGCGATGACGAGGAGCAGGACGGCGTGCCCGAGCGCTCTCTCCAAAAAGATCTCGAAAACATTGCGGTCGGAAAAGCAGATGCGGTTGACGAAGCGGTCGCAGACGGTGATGTGGTAATCGTAGATGGCGGGCGTTTTCACAAAGATAAGGCCGAGGATCATGCCTACGAGGAAGAGAATCGCAAAGGCAGCCAGCGTCTTTTTCCGCTCAAATGTCCGCGAAAGGCAGTCGCGGAAACGAAAAGAAAGGTTCATATACAATGATATGAACCTTTCCGCCGCAATATCCCCTTTTTTCGTCAATTTCCGAGCATATTCTCGATGCCGATGCCGTAGCCGCACGTCGGAACGCCCCGAGGGGTGAGAAAATCAGGATTTGATTTCCCGCAAAACGCGCTTATAGTCGCGCTTTGCGTTGAAGGCCGCCTTGATGTAGACGGTATCACTCCCTTCTTCAAATGTGTAGAAAATCAAATATTCCTTATATATGAGAAAACGATACCCGCGGCAGACGAGATTTCTGTCGTCGGGAATTGCCCCCGCCTGCGGGAAGTCGGCAAGCCGCTCCACCTCCGCTCTCAACGCCGTGACGAAGTTCAAAGCGGTTTCGGCATCTTTCGATACGTCGAGAATATCCAGCGCGATTTTCTTAAAGTCCGCGATCGCAGTCTCGGTCATTTGTATTTTGCAACGCATGCTTCACTCCGAGATGGACTTAATGATCTCGCCGAATGCCGCATCAAGCGGTTTCACTCTGCCCAATCGCACATCATCATCCGATTGCGCCAAATGTGCATACAGTTCGAGCCGCTCCTTCATCTCCTCCAGCGCCGCCTGTTGCGCAAGATAATCCTCGTGGCTCATGAGGACGGTATCCTCTCTCCCGTTGACGGTAATTGCAACGGGATTCTGCCGCGTCAAGGCGGAGATCTGCCCGTAGTTGGTGCGAAGATCTTTGGACGGGCGAATGGAAATCCCGATAGCCATCACAATTCCTCCCTATTTTGTAGTCATATTATAATATAATTTGTCTACCTTGTCAAGCGCTTCCAAGAGAATATTTGAGAAATCATAAGAAAAGAGCCCGCGGTGACCCGTGGGCTTCTCTCCGTTCAATTTCCGAGCATATTCTCGATGCCGATGCCGTAGCCGCGCGTCGGGTCGTTGATAAACACGTGCGTAAGACTGCCGATGAGTTTCCCGTTCTGCACGATGGGACTGCCGCTCATTCCCTGCACGATGCCGCCCGTCTCCTCGATGAGGCGCTTATCCGTCACTTTGATGACGTAATTTTTGTGCTCGGCGTGGTCGGTATCCACCTTTGCGATGGCGATCTCGTACTTTTGCGGCGTGACGCCGTCGATTGTGGAGTAGATGAAGGCGGGGCCGATGGTCGCCTCCTTGGATGAGGCCGCCGTGACGCACTCGCGGGAGGAGAGATCGTAATCGGCGCTGAACGTCCCGTACAGCCCCACGTCGCAGACGGTATCCGCAGAGGCGATGGTCTTATCGTTCATGAAGAGCCCGCGAAGTTCGCCCGCACGCCCCCTCTTTCCCTTGTTGACGCCGATCACGCTGCAGAGATAGACGTCCGTATCGGCGATGTCGAGCGCACTCTTGTTGTCGTCGCAGACGGCGTGCCCGAGCGCACCGAAGCGAAGATCCCCCTTCCTGATATATGTCACCGTCCCGATGCCCGAGAGCGTATCGCGGATGAGAACGCCGAGCTTGTATTTCCCGCTCTTCACATCCTTCACGGGGGTGACGGCCGCCTCCGCCGTCTCGCCGTTCCTCCTGACAAGAAGAACGACGCTCTTGCCGCCGCACACCTCGAGCGCCGCTCCCAAATCGCCGATCGTCTTGATCCGCATGCCGTTCAGGGCACAGATGGTATCGCCGATTTTCAGTCCCGCCTCCTCGGCCGGTCTGTGGCGACCCGTTTCATCCTCGATCTCGGTGAAGCCCACGATCTCCGTGCCGCCCGCCGAGAGCGTGAAGCCCGCCGCCATGCCGCCGAGATAATATTCCTCCGTTGCAGCGGCCGCTTTTCCGTATCCCGCGCCGCAAAATGCGACGGCGAGCACGGAGACAAACAGCGCCGCACATAAAAATTTCAGCCTACGCATGCAAACCTCCGTATGCAGAAGTTAATTTGCGTAAGCTGACCTGTTCTATTCGCGGCAGGCGCGTTTCGTCAGAGGGAGTTTTTGTAAATTGCCGCGTCCTTCAGAAGTTCGTCCGCGTGTGCGAGAGCGATCCCGCTCTCCGAGCCGTCGATGAGGCGGGCGATCTCGCGACGGCGCCCCTCTTCGTCCAAAAGGTGTAGCTCGGTGAGGGTGCGGCCGTCCGTCTCCTGCTTTTCGATGTAGAATTGGCAGTCGGCGAGCGAGGCGATCTGCGCGAGGTGCGTCACCGCGATGACCTGTACGTTCTTTGCGATCTTGCAGAATTTTTCCGCCACGACGTGCGCCGTCTTGCCGCCGATGCCCGCATCGATCTCATCGAAGATGTATGTCCCGATGCCGCCGATGCCCGTAAGTTGGGATTTGACGGCGAGCATGAAGCGGCTCATTTCGCCGCCGCTGATGATGCTCCCCATCTCCTTGAGCGGCTCGCCCGCATTCGCCGAAAAGAGGAATTTGACCTCGCCGAGCCCCTCTGCGGTCGCCTTTTCCACATCTTCGCGGCCGTATTCGCCGAAGAACACTTCAAACCGCGCCGAAGAGATGTTCAACGTTTTCAGCTCTGCCGTCACGCGGGCGGTGAAGTTCTCCGCCGCGCACTTGCGAGCCTTTGTGAGGGCGACGCACCTGTCGTAAATCTCGTTTTGGAGTTTTTCGAGCTCCTCCGTGAGCTGCGTGTAGCGTTCGCCGCTCTCCGAGAGCATCTCCTGCTCCCGCTGTGCGGAGGCGAGAAATTCGAGCGCGGCCTCCACGCTCCCGCCGTACTTTTTCTTTAAGGCGCGGATCTCTTCGAGCCGCCCCTCCACGCGCTCCTCCTCGCGTTCGTCGAGGTTGAGCTCATCGAGGCAGCGCTCCGCCTCGTCGGCGATATCTTCGAGTTCGGCGGAAGCGTTTTCCAGCCGTTCCCCGAGGGCGGCGTACGCCTCGGAGAGCGTCGAGAGCCCGCCGACCGCACGCTTTGCGCCGTTCACGCCGTCGATCCCCCCCCCGTCCGCGCGGAGAAAATCCCGCACGCCGTTCAATCCCTGCATGATCTTTTCGGCATTGCGGAAGCGGGCGCGGAGATTGAGAAGTTCCTCCTCCTCGCCGCTTTTCAGCTCTGCGCGTGTGAGTTCGTCTATCTGATAGCGCAGGATATCCAACCGTCTCGTCCGCTCGCCCTCGTCGCCGCCGAGCATGCGCATATCCGCAAGGATGGCGCGCCGCCTTTCGAGCGTCTCCGAAAGCGCCGCCTTTGCCGCCGCGACGGGCTCCCCCGCCACACTGTCCAAGAGGCGCAGCTGGTTGCTCTCCTTCAGGAGGAAGAAGTGCTCGCTCTGGCCGTGGACGTCCACGAGGAGCGCCGTGAGGCGGCGCAGCATCGCAAGCGTCACACCGCATCCGTTGACGCGGATGACGTTCTTCCCCTCTGCCGTGAGTTTGCGCGAGATGATGAGAAGATCCTCCGCCTCGATCTCAAATTCATCGAGGAGCGCTTTTACCTCTTCGCCGTACGCGGAAAATTCGGCGCGCACCGAACACTCGGCCGCGCCGTAGCGGATCATGCTCTTATCCGATTTTGCCCCGAGGGCAAAATCGATACAGTCGAGAATGACCGATTTTCCCGCGCCCGTCTCGCCCGTGAGGACGTTGAGCCCGCGCGAAAATTCCAATTCCGCGCGGGGAATGAGCGCAACGTTTTGAATGGCAAGCCGTTCTAACATGCGTTAGCCCTTCATGATGGCCTGCAAGCGTTCGCAGACGCTACGGGCCTCCTCCGGCGTTTCGCAGATGCTGAGAACGGTATCGGTGCCCGCAATGGTTCCGATGACCTCGCGGTATTCGAGCTTATCGATGACGACGCCCGCATTGCCGCCGTTGCCGTAGAGCGTCTTGATGACGATGAGGTTGCCGACGAGCCGTATATTGAGCACGCAAGCCTGAAAGAGCGTGCGCATCTTATCCGAGATACCGCTCTCGTTTTCCGAGATGGAGGCATAGCGGAACCGCTTGGTCGTGCCCTTTACCTTGAAGAGGTGCAGCTCCTTGATGTCACGCGAGACGGTCGCCTGCGTGACGGCAAAGTTGTGCGCGGCGAGTTCTTCGCAGAGCTCTTCCTGCGTTTCGATCTCTTTCTCCTCGATGATCTCGAGAATTTTGCTGTGTCTGGAATTTCTCAACATAATTTTTCCCTCTTTATCAGTTGATTTTTTCTGTCAAACGGCGGAAATATCTGTTTTTGTCGCGGGTGAGGAAGGTGGCGCTCCGCGCCGATTTTCTCACCGTAACAACGTCGTTTCCGCTGACCGAACCGAGATACATGCCGTCTCCGTAGAGAAGGAGCGCTTCCTCCTTGGGCAAGAAGAAGGTTAGTTCGCTCCGGTCGGAATAGGCAATGGGTCTGCTGCGCATGGAGAGCGCGCAGACGGGCGTGAGCATGAAGGCGGCGCAATCGGGCGTTAAAATACTCCCCCCCGCGGAGAGAGAATACGCCGTGGAGCCCGTCGGCGTGCACACGATGATGCCGTCGGCATGAAACTGCGCGGCGGGCGAGCCGTCGATCTCCACGGAAATATCGACGGTGCGGTTGTCCTTTCCCGCAACGATCTCATGCAGGAGCGCAAACTCGTTGAGGCAGTGCGTCGTCTTGCCGCCGACGTCTATCTCGAGCATCGTTCTCTCGATGGTCGTGCCGCCCCCTCCGAGCACAAACTTTGCCGCCTCCGGAAGCTCGTCCCGCTCAAATTCCGTCAAAAACCCCAGCCTTCCGAAGTTGACGCCGACGAGCGGAAGATGCAACACGGCGGCGCGTCGCGCGGCGCGCAGAACGGTTCCGTCTCCGCCGAGCACGATGAGTTTATCGACGCCGTAGGGTTCCGTCTCCGCCGAAAAAACAACGCATTCTCCCCCGCCGCGTTCGATGAGGGAGACGAGCTCTTTCACCGTGTTCTCTTGCACCTGCTGTGCGTTGTACAGGACGCCGATTTTCATACCGCCACAATTATATGTGTATTTTTGTATAATTGCAAGTACTTTTATAAAAATTTTTTCAAAATTTATATAAATTCAGAATAATTTCGCCGCACAACCGAGAAAATATGCCTCCGCGACGGGCTCCCCGCCCTTGGCGAGGCGGACAATGTATTCAACGTTTTTCCCGGGGCAAAGCGGCGCGTTCACAATGCCCTGCGGAGAGAGCCCCGAGGCGCAGGCTTCCGCATAAAATTTGCCAAGAAGCGCGGCGTGGCGCGGCGTGGGAAGAATGCCGCTCTTGCCGATGCCCTTCCCCTCGCACTCGAATTGCGGCTTGAAGAGCAGAAATGCCTCGCCTCCCTCGCGTAAAATGGCAAAAACTGCGGGCATGACGAGCCGAAGAGAGATAAAACTGAGGTCTGCGACGACGCCGTCGATGGGCTCGGGGAAATCGGCAGCGGTGAGATACCGCGCGTTGGTTTCGTCCATGACGACGACCTTCCCCGACTGCAAAAGCGACCCGTCGAGCTGGCTCTTGCCCACGTCCACGCAGTACACGCGCGCCGCGCCGTTTTGCAGGAGGCAATCGGTGAAGCCGCCCGTGCTCGCGCCGAGGTCGGCAAACACCTTGCCGGCGGCGTTGGCGGAGAAAAAAGAGAGCCCGCGGGCAAGTTTGAACCCGCCGCGGGAAACGTATTGTTCTTTTTCCTCGGAAATGACGAAATCATCCCCCTCCGCGACCTCGTCCTTGGGGGAAAGCGGCTTGCCGCCACGGGAAATGAGCCCCTTTGTGAGCGCGTCGTGCGCCTTGGTGCGCGAACCGAACCGCGCGGCGAAGAATTTATCCGCGCGCATAGAGCGAAATGATGAGGTCTTCGAGCGCCTCGCGGCTCAAACCGTGTTTTTCGGCAAGGGAACGCGGCGTTCCGTGCGGAATAAAGGCGTCATCGTAGCCGAAGGAATAGATTTTTTTCTCCGAATTGCGGTAGAAACGCGCGATCGCATCGCCGAGCCCGCCGATTTTCACATTGTCCTCGAGGGTAATGATGTGCTTTTGCGGCAAATTTTCGAGAAGTTCCCCGTCGAGCGGCTTCAAAAACCGCGCATTGACGAGAGTAAAATCCATGCCGCGCTCTGCCGTGCGCCTGCGCACCTCTTCGGCGAGCGAGATGCACCGCTCCCCTGCCGCAAGCATTGTTATGTCTGACATAGTACTATGTAAAATTTCCATTTTCCCAATTTCGATGGGCAAAACGGGGCTCTCTACGCCCGCACGGGGATAGCGGATGGCGAGCGGGGCATTCCAGCGGACGCCTGCGCGCAACATCGCGCGGAACTCCCCCACGTCCTTGGGGATGGCGATGGTGAGATTGGGAATAAAGGAGAGATAGGAGAGATCGAACACGCCCTGATGTGTCTCGCCGTCCGCGCCCGTGATGCCTGCGCGGTCGATGCAGAACGTGACGGGAAGCTCCTGCCCGCAGACGTCGTGAATGATCTCATCGAAGGCGCGCTGTAGAAAGGTGGAATAGATAGCGTAGTACGGCCGCATGCCCTGCGTGGCCATCGCCGCACAGAGGACGGAGGCGTGCTCTTCGCAGATGCCCACGTCGAACGCGCGTTCGGGGAAGCGGCGGAAAAATTCGCGCAGTCCGAGGCTGTCCGTCATGGCGGCCGTCACGGCGACGATGCGCTTGTCGTGCTCCGCAAGCGCGCAGAGTTCCTCGCCGAGCGCGGCGGAATACTCCTTTTGCGCCTCGCCCCCCTGCGGGCTGACGCCATGCGTCGCCTCGGGTGCGTTTTCGCAGAACGGATAGCCCTGCCCCTTCCGCGTGATAACGTGCAGAAGAACGCTGGAAGTTTTCAGCGTCTTTTTTGCCTCGTCGAGCGCGGGGAGGAGTTCGGAGAAGTCGTTTCCGTTGTACACGCCCATGTACGTGAGCCCGTACTGCTCGAAGAGCGCGATGCTCTCGGGCTTCATGCCCGCTTTGAGTTCGCCCAAAATGTCGTGCGTGCCGCCCACCGTGGGAGAGATGGACATGCCGTTATCGTTGACGACGATGAGCACGCGCGTATTCAGAATATGCAAACTGTTGAGTGCCTCGAATACGAGCCCGTTGTTGAAGGAGCCGTCACCGATGAGGGCGATGACATTGAAATCTTCCCCCTGCAAGTCGCGTGCCTTCGCAATGCCGAGTGCGGCGGAGATGGCCGTGCCCGCGTGTCCCGTATCGTAGCAGTCGTACTCGCTCTCCTGCCGCTTGGGAAAGCCCGAGATGCCGCCCTCCTGACGGAGCGTGGAGAAGCGGGCGGCGCGGTCGGAGAGCAATTTATGGGTGTAGCATTGGTGTCCCACGTCGAAGATAATTTTATCGCGCGGGAAATCAAATGCCCTGTGGAGGGCGACGGTGAGCTCCACCGTGCCCAAGTTGGACGAAAGGTGCCCCCCGCAGACGGAGACCGTATCGAAGATCTCCTTGCGGAGCTTTTCGCAAATTTCTTTCAGTTGTGGAACAGAAGCGGTTTTGACTTCCGCGTCGGTGATGATTGTCATAATTTATGCGGCGAAATTCCGCACTCCATATATGCTTATTTTTTGCGGCCGCGCACAAAGTTCACGAGTTCTTTGAGGAACCCCGTCTCGCCGCCAAAACCTGCGAGTGCGCGCTGTGCTTCGTCGGCGTAGAAGTCCGCAAGCCGTTCCGCCCCCTCCGCGCCGTAAACCCTGATATAGGTGAGTTTTTGCTCTGCGCTGTCCTTGCCGAGCGTCTTGCCCACCGTCTTCTCGTCGCCCTTTACGTCCAAGAGATCGTCTGTGATTTGGAAGAGCATGCCGAGCGCATTGCCGAACGTCCTTGCCGCCTCCGTATCGCGCCCCGCAAGGCACGCCGCCATCACGACGGGCGCCGCAATGAGGCGCGCCGTCTTGCGCTCCACCACAAAGGCAAGCTCTCTTTCGCCCGCCTCCTTTCCCTCGTAGAAGAGATCGGCGGACTGCCCTGCTACCATCCCCTCTGCGCCCGCGGCACGGGAGAGTTCGCGCGCCGCCCGTATGTGCCCTTCCCCTCTCTCGCACGAGCGGAGAAGAAGGTCAAAGGCGAGAGAGAGCAGGGCGTCGCCTGCAAGGATGGCGTTCCCCTCGCCGAATTTTTTGTGGTTGGAGGGGCGGCCGCGGCGAAAATCATCGTTGTCCATCGCGGGAAGGTCGTCGTGGATGAGCGAATAGGTGTGGATACATTCAAGTGCGAGCGCGCAGTCCGTCTCCGATGCGTAGGGCACCTTGAGCGCGTCGAGCGCGGCGAAGAAGAGCACGGGGCGGATGCGCTTTCCGCCCGCGAGCAGGGAATAGCGCATGCTCTCCGTGAGGAGCGCGGGCTCGTATTGCATCTCCTCGCACAGCTTCCGGAGCGCGGCCTCGAACGCCTGCAAATAGACCTGATATTGTTCCTCAAATGGTTTCATGACAGCGTGCGCTCCGCGGCTTCTACGGTATTTTGCAGCAGCATGGCGATCGTCATGGGCCCGACGCCGCCGGGGACGGGGGTCAAGAAGGAAGCGTGCGCACTTGCGCCTTCAAAGTCGACGTCGCCGCACAGCTTGCCGTTCTCGTCGCGGTCCATGCCCACGTCGATGACGACGGCACCCTCCTTCACCATGTCTCCCGTGATGAATTTAGGCTTCCCGACGGCGGCGACGAGGATATCCGCCTCCCTGCAAATCTCTTTGAGATCACTTGTCTTGGAATGGCATATTGTTACGGTCGCATCGGCATTCAGAAGGAGCATCGCCATCGGGCGGCCGACGATGTTGCTCCGCCCCACCACGACGGCGCGCTTGCCCGCAACCGAAATGCGGTAGCGGCGCAAAAGTTCCATGACGCCGAGCGGCGTGCAGGCGACCGTCCCCCCCTCGTTTTTGGCGAGTTTTCCGATATCTTCGGCGGAAAAACCATCCACATCCTTTTCCGCGGGGATGGCGGCAAGCAATTCCTTCGCGTCGAGATGGCGGGGAAGCGGAAGCTGGACGAGGATGCCGTGAATGCTTTCGTCTGCGGCAAGCGCTTTGATGAGCGCAAGCGCGTCCTTCTGCGGCGTATTTTCGGGCAAAAAGTGTGCAAACGAGCGGATGCCCGCCTCCTCGCACGCCCGTATTTTATTTCTCACATAAATTTGAGAAGCGGGATCGTTGCCGATGAGCACAACGGCAAGTCCCGCTTTTTTTCCGCTCTTCTCTTCAAATGCCGCGGCGCGCACGGCGAGTTCCGCGCGGATCGTCGCCGCCGTCGCCTTTCCGTCGATGACCGTCATTGGTTGATGACTCCCCCTAAAACGCCGTTCACAAAGTCGGCGGATTTTTCCGTGGAATACTTCCTCGCCAGCGCCACCGCCTCGCTTACCGAGACGACGGGCGGGATATCGTCGAAATATTTGATCTCGGCGAGCGCGATGAGGAGCGCCGCCCTGTCCGCAGGATAGATGCGAGCCTCCGAAAACCGCTGCACCTTTTCCGCAAGCACCGCCGAGAGCTCCGCGCCGTGCTCGGAGACGGCCGTGTAGAGCCGCTCCGCAAACGCGCGATCCTCCTCGTTCAACTTATCCGTGCGGTACAGCGCGTTGCGGAAGGACTGCGAACACTCGTTTTGGAATTGCTGTGCAAATATTAACTTAAAGACCGTCTCTCTCGCCTGTGTTCTCATGCGTCACCCGATACGACAATTTCCCCTTCCGTACGGAAAGGGAAACCGCGTTATTTTTTATCTTCCTCCTGCGCCTCTGCGGCGGGCGCCTCGGCCGCGGGGAACACGACGCTCTGCACGTGTACATCCACCTTGGCGATCTTGTACTTTGTCATGGACTCGACCATCTGCTTGATGGTCTGCTGGATGCGGAAGGCGAGCTCCGGCACATTGTACCCGTAGTGCGCGATGACGGAGATATCGACGAAGACGCCCTCCTTCTCGAAGCACAGTTTGATGCCCTTTCCCTTGGCGGGGACGAGCTCGATGCCCTCTGTCTCCTGCAGGCTCAAAGCGACGATCCCGCTTACGATATCCGAATTATACGTGATCCTACCCTTCTGTCCGTTGGGGTTGTATTTGATGCTTGCCATATCGTTCTCCTTTTACAGAGAACATTATAACACATCTTTTCCGAATTTACTACTGTTTTTTCTCAACTTTCCGCATAAACAGGCATAATTACGACGTCGCCGTTCTCGATTTGGTATTCATACTCGAGCGCGTAGTAAATTCTGGTGAGATCGTCCTCGTTGAGCTCGCTCGCATTGACGAACACATTGATGTGGTCGTTCTCGGTGAGCGTGACGGCCGCATCGGAGAAGCCGAGCCCCTTGATGATGGATTCCATCACGAGTTCATCCTCCATGAGCTGGACGAGTTCCATCTTCCTTTGGAATGCGGCGGCGTATTCGTCGGAGCCCTCTACGCTGCTTGCGATGATGGCGTCGAGCTCCATAAACTCCTCGCTGCGGGTCGTGTTGCGGATATCGCGGTAGGTCGTGAAGTAGTTGACGGGCGCATCCGTGGTGCCGTCAACGGTCGCCGTCTTTGTGCCCGCAAGGATAAAGTTGAAGATCGCGGTCACGGCGAGCACGAGGACGAGGGTAGACATGAGTGCGATTTTTTTGGTGTTTGACATGATTTTATCTCCTTCTGATCAAATTTTCTCAATTGTCGGCGGGATAGACGAGCACATCCTGCCTTGCAATATGGAGGGCGTTGGCGGTCGCATCGATGACCCGCATGCGGGTGATGAGCCCGAGATCGCCGCGGATGATGACGACCGCGCTGACGGCTTCGCCGTCCTTTTCGCCGATCATCACCGTTGCGC
>CANRFK010000016.1 GCA_947629875.1 uncultured Clostridia bacterium | reverse complement strand
CCGAGGGCGGCGTCCTCCACGTCCTCAAACGTGTTGAGATCAAACCCCTTTGCCGCAAAAATCTCCCGCGCCTCGTCCAAGATGCCGAGGGCGAGCAGGTTGTTGAAAAACATTCGCCCCATGAGGTATTCCACGGAAAAATAATAGGCGCACCGCGCGGGGACTCTCCTCTTTTCCGATAAAATTTCATTCATGCAAGCCGAGGAGATCTCCTTGTAAAGTTCCACGGCGGTCTTGCCCTCGACTTGGATATTTTGTAATTGAGTTAATAGTCTTTCCCGATTCATACGCTCTCCTTTACGAGCCTGACGTTTTCAAATTCAAAGATGACGTCGCCCCTCGTCTCCGTTCTTCCGAAGTACGCCTTGACGCGCTCCGCCCCGTTCTCCCTTACGAGAACGAGGCACCCATGTTCGATTTTTGCGTAAAATTCGCCCTCGGGGAGAAGGTTCCGCGTCCGCGAAAGTTCGCGCAAGAACAGCGCATGGCGGGGCTTTTGCGCCCAATCATAAGTTCTGCGGCAATCGGGGTCGCCGTCCCCCGTGAGGGGCAGTTCCGTGCCGTACAGGACGCAGGGCATCCCCGCCGAGAAATACAGGGCGACGAGCGCGACGCGCAGAGCGTTCTCGTCCTCGCCGCATAGGCGCAAAAAACGCGGCGTATCGTGATCGTCGAGAAAGTTCAGCATCATATCGCCCTCCTGCCGCCGATGGCTCATGCAAATACGGTTGATGCGGTCTGCCGCCTCTTCCGCCGTGAGCGCGCCGCTTGCAAAATAGTCAATAAAGGTCTTCTGCAATTTGTAATTCATCACGCCGTCGAACTCGTCCCCGCCGAGGTACATTCCGTTTTCATGCCATACTTCGCCGATGAGCAGAGCGTTCGGATATTTCTCCTTTACGGCATTCCGCAGCTCCCGCCAGAAGACGTGGGACATTTCGTCCGCGACGTCCAGCCGCAGCCCGTCCACGCCCCACGAGAGGTAGGTGAGCGCAATGCGGATGAGATACTCCCGCGCCTTGGGATTTGACGTGTTCCACTTGGGCATATAGGTACAGTCGGCGAAAATTTCGTAGTTGCAGAGGGAGGACGCCCCACCCCCCTTCCCCCCTCCCACGGAGGGGGCGGAACCGTACGCGGACACCCCATCCTCCGCGAAAGAGATGGGGGACGGACTTCGTTTTTCGGGATCCTTCGGCTTCGCCTCAGGATGACGCGGGGAAATGGGCGCGGACGTAGCACACGCGGACGAGGGCGCGGACGAGGGGGAGCCAAGGGTCGGTTTCTCGCCGTGCACGATAAACCAATCGTAAAATTCGGAGGCTGTGCCCTTCTCTTTCACATCCGCAAAGAGCGGGTTGCTCTCGTCGCAGTGATTGAACACCGCATCCAATATCAACCGCATTCCGCGGGCATGGACGGCCTCGATCAGCGCATACATATCGGCATTTTTGCCGAACATGGGATCCACTTTTGCATAGTCCGTGATGTTATATTTGTGGTTGCTCGGCGCGCGGAACACGGGCGTCAGATACAGCGCGTTGAAACCCATTTCCCGTATTGTATCGAGTTTTTCCGTGATGCCCTTGATATCGCCGCCCGCAAAGTCCTTTGCGCCGGGAACCTGCTCCCACGGCTGCGTGATATAGGCATCGTCTTTTTCCATGTCCCCGCGGCAGAAGCGGTCGATAAAAATTTGATAGATGATCGCCTTCTTCGCCCACGGGACGGGCTTGATGACATCCGCCCTGTTGATGAAGGGGAATTGGAAGAAGGTGTAATAGCCGTGCTCAAAATCGTACTCCTCCGTGACGCCCTCCTCGGAGAAGTAGTACTCCTTGTTGCCGGGAAGGGTCAGGAGGAAAATATAAGCAAAGCGCACATCCGCGCATGGAAGGTCGCAGACGTAGTAGTCGTGAAGCGCATCGCTGCACAACTTCCGCATGCGCGAAAAATTACGGCGCTTGTCGAAATCGTATTTGTTGTTCCAAAGAACGGCAATTTCTTTGAATTTTTCCCCGCGCGCCACTTTGAGGACAAGCCGCAAGGTGTTTTCGTTCAAAGGGTAAGCGTATTCGCTATCGGGGACATGGTGAATGGCGTATTTGTTCATAGTAAACCGTTTTACCTTGACAATATCAAAGCGCGCGGATTTCAAACATCTCTTCAAATCCGCACGACGTGGGTTGTGACCGTCTCTCTCTTGACGGCCTTGTAGTAACAATCGAGGATGGCGTCGATGCGCCTCTCGGTGACGGCAGGGACAAGCAGCTTTTCTCTATCGGCAAGCTCGGGCAGGTTCATGAGGCTCTCGTTCACCGTGACGATATTGCCCTTCGGGACGCTCCCAAGCCCGTGTTCGGAGAGGAACGTGACATCGCCGCACACTTCGCGGATCTCCTTCTTGCAGCTCTCGCTGTACATATCCACGAGGACGACGGAGAAGTTCTCGCCGAAGCGCTCCCGCCCCGCCCGCATCACCGTTTCAAAGTTCTGAAAGACCTGAAAGAACAGTTCATCGTGGATGCGGGAATCGACGGCAAGCAGCGGCACAAAGTTCTCCGCCGCGATCTTGCGGAAGGTCTCCTCCTCGGTGCCCGCGCAAATGATGGCGTCCGCCGAATCCACGTAGATGGCCTCCAAGTAGGTGCGGATGATGAGGTTGAGCCTGTTCTTTTCCAAGGCCTTTCCGAGCATGCGGACGAGCTTGAAGCTTTCCGCCTGTTGCAAAACCGTCTTGTGCTTATCGGCAAGGAGAATGATATTGTCGCTCTTGCCCCGCGCGAAACACCGCGCCACCCGCGAAGGGCGATACCCCAAAATGTTGATGGCATGAAGGACTTTCTGTCGCGTTTCAAGGCTACATTTATCGGTGATGCCGTTCAGAATAAACGACACCGTCGTCACCGATACGCCCGCCTCTTGCGCGACTTCCTTGATCGTTACTTTGTTGATCTCTTTGCTCTCTTCCATAGAGTACCTCTCCTGCGTGCCGCCCCCTCCGAAGAGAGGGCGGCAGTTAGGGGGGAAAATTCGCCGATGGCGAATAGGATGGGTAGTTTTGGGAACGCATTAGGGGGGTGTGCGCTCCCTATCATAGACCCCTTCCGCGAGAAAGGAGTTTATGAGCGTTATTTGGTGCCCTCTTTCACCGTAGAAACAAACGAGTTGAGCGACTTTTGCAAACTTTCGACGTCGTCCTTCAAAGACCCGTTGTACACGGACGTGCCGAGCGACTTTGCCGCCTCCCAATAGCGGGAAATTTCGGGGATCACGGGCACGGGAACGGACATATCGAGCTGGGCGCGGATGACCTTGAAGAAGGGATCGTCCTTCACGGCGTCGCTCTGCTGCGCCGCGAGATTGGAGGGATAATACCCCCGATCCGCCGCATAGCGGAGTTGGCTACTCTCGCTCGTGATGTACGCCGCGAGGCGCGAAGCCGTTGCCTTGTGCGTGCTCTTGTTGTTGACGACGTACACCTTGCTGTTCGAGAAGGATTTGAGCGTCTTCTGCTGCCCGTCTATCGTGATGGAGGGCAGGGTGCGGTACTTTATGTTTGATGCGCCCTTGAAGGTATCCTTCATCTCCCAGCCGCCCGAAATGCACGCGCCGAGGCGGTTGTTGAGGACTGCCGTTGCCAAATTCTTGGCGTCGTCCGACTTGAACTTCCCATCTTCCTGACGGAAGTTCTCCGTTGCATACTGCATGAATTTGAGGCCGTTTTCGTTGTTCCAGTTGCACGCCGTCACATCGCTGCCGTCCTCGCCGAAGAGCGTACAGCCCATCGCGAAGAAGCCCATGTTGAGGTAGAACCCGTCTCCGATGTTGAACCCGAACGCCATGGCTCTCTCCCCGCTGCTGCTGCCGGGAATGAGCGGCAGGTTGTCGGCGGCGAGCATCTTATCTACGCTCGAAAGGAAGGCCTCGTCCACGTTCTTCGTCTCGTCGAAGATGTCCGTCGTGTAGTACATGATGTAGGTATCCATGGTGAGCGGGAAGCCGTAGAGCGCCCCGTTGTAGGTGACCTGTTGCACGACGTTCTTATCGTTGTTCGTCTTGATGTCGGTTGCGAACGTCGCCGCGGTGCCGTCGCGGATCTCGGCGAGAAGGCCGGACTTTGCCATGATGCCGATATGGTCGTTCTGGCAGAGAATGACGTCCGCCGCCGCCTCGGGGTCCTTTGCGACCACCGACTGCGCATCCCACGGATCCTGAATGCGCACCACGATCTTCTCTTTTACGTCGGTGTTGGCCTCTTTGAACTCCTCCACGAGCTTTTTGAGAAGGGGTTGATCCTCTGCGCCGCCCCAGACGACGACTTGATTTTTCGATCCGCCGCACCCCGCGAGCATGCCCATGCCGAAGCAGGCGCACAGCGCGACCGTTGCGATTTTTGTGAATGTTTTCATAGTTTCTCCTTGATTGGCTTGCCCCACCCCCCTACCCCCCTCCCAAGGAGGGGGCAGCATTTGCGGCTACCTACCCGAGGAGGGGGCTTTCGGCTCTTCCATGGCAGGGGGCTTTCGGCTCTTCCATGGCA
The DNA here is from genome assembly GCA_947629875.1 of uncultured Clostridia bacterium. Taxonomy (GTDB): domain Bacteria; phylum Bacillota; class Clostridia; order Christensenellales; family Borkfalkiaceae; genus Gallimonas. Next base: position 12,175 of record CANRFK010000016.1, on the reverse strand, counting down.
GGGGGCTTTCGGCTCCTCCACGGCAGGGGGCTTTCGGCTCCTCCACGGGAGGAGCTGCCGAGCGTGTAGCGAGGCTGAGGTGGGGTTGCGTCTTACCTCCCCTCTGTCCCCCGCCTCACGGAGGAGACGAGGGAGAGGTCGGAGGTCAGTAGCAAATCAGCTGATGGCGAAGATGCGCGTCTTATAGAACGACCAGCTCGAATTCGCCTTGTAGGTATCGACGCTCGCCGAAGGCACCTTTACGGTGATGTAGCTCGTAGACGTGCCGAACACGTAGGTGCCGAGCGTGGGCGGCGTGGTCGCGTTGATGGTGCAGGTGGTGCCCGTCGTGATGCCGCTGAACGCATAGGTGCCGATCTCGGTGATGCTCTCGCCGATCGTGATGGTCTTGAGCGCGGAGCAGCCGTAGAAGGCGTACGCTCCGATTTTCGTAACCGCGGTGAGCGTGACCGCCGTGATCGTCTTCTTGTTGTAGAAGGCATACGGCTTGATCTCGGTGAACGTAGAGAAGTCCTCCGGGGCGGTCGAGCCGAGGTACATATACACGATCTTGCCCGTCGTATAGTCCACAAGCATCTCGCTATCCACCTTGAAACTCGTGTTCTCGGTTGCCACCGTGAGGCTCGTGCAGGTTGCGATGTTGGCGCTCGCGCCGAAGATATCGAGAATGCCGTCCATGCTCTTCACCTGTGCGGGAATGACGATTGTCGCCAAATCGCCGCTGTAGGTGAGGAGTTTGCCGCTCTTATCGACAACCCAGCCGCCGTCTACCTCGTCGTAGCTGCCTGCCTCGACGTACTTCGCATACGCGAACTTCGCCTTGAAGTTGCCGCTCTCCTTGTAGGTATCGAGTTGACCCTTCGGCACAACGAACAAGCCGATAAAATCTTTGGCTTCCCCGTTGCCGAACGGGAAGTTCGCGTCGATGGTGGGAACAGAGGTGCAGTTGAAGATGACGATCGCGCCGCGCGCAAGCCCGTTGAAGCCATTGCTTGCGATGTTCGCCACATTCGCGCCGAGCGTCAGTTTTGTGAAGCCCGACCTGGAGAACGCCATCGTGCCGATCGTTGCGGCATTCACCGTGATCTCTTTTTCCGTGAAGATCGCACTCGCAAACGCGTAATCGGGGATCGCCGCGAGGTCTTTGAAGGGCTCGTAGGATGTGATCTTCGCGTTGCTGAAGGAGTTCGATCCGATTTCGGTGAGCGTTCCGAAGGAGAGCGTTTCGAGCCCGCCGCGGTTGTAGAAGCAATATGCGGGGATCGCCGTGACCTTCGTGAGCGTGACGCTCGTAAGGGTGTTCTTGGCTGTGAACGAGGAGTTCACTGCAAACGCGTAAGGCGCAAGGGTCTCGATGTCCGTCGAGGAGTAGCTCTCTTCGCTTCCGAAGTAGTAGTAGAGCGTCGTGCCGTCGTAGGAGACGAGGGCGCTGCCCACCACTTTGAGGAAGGTGTTGCCCTGCGCCACCGTGATGGTGATCGCTTCCTTGGGGAAGCTCGAAACGCTCGTTCCGAGGAGCGCGGTGATATCCTTGATCTTGATATTTGCGGGGATCTCGATGGTGCCCGTCTTGGCGCCTGCATAGGACTTCAAGTAGCCATCCTCGTCGAGCACCCACGGGTTCCACTTCGCGTAGAGGGTGGTATCGTCGGAGACGGTATCCTGGTCAAAGTCGAACTGTTTGCCCCATTCGCCGTTTTCGTCGCCGTCCTGCGTCCACCAGCCCTCGAACGTCCAGCCCGTGCGGGTCGGGTTCTTGGCGGGTGCGGTGGCGTGTCCGCCCTTCTTCACGGTCTGCGTCGCCACAAAGCCGCTCGGCTTGGTGCCGCCGTTGAGATCGAAGGTGACGAGCGCGCCCTTCTCCCACTTCGCGTAGAGGGTGGTGTTCTGTGTAATTTCGCTCTCGAAGTTGAACTGTTCGCCCCATTGCCCATCGGAGGTGCCGTCCTTGGTGAACCAGCCGAGGAACTCGTAGCCCTCTCTTGTAGGATTATTGGGCTGCGTCGCTTTTTCGCCCGAGCGGAGCGCCTGCCAATCGACAGTGGAGCCCTCGTTGCTGTTGAATTCGACCCAAAGGGCGTTATCTTCCCACTTCGCCCAGAGTTCGAGGGATTCTTCCTTGATGATAGTGCCGAATGCGGTGTATTCGTTGCCTTCGGAGCAGTCGGCATCGGTGTACCAGCCGAGGAAGATCTTGCCCTTCCACTTCGGGGTAGCGGGCTGTGTGAACGTGCCACCCCAATAGACATCCCCCGTAGGAGCCGCGGGTGCGCCTTCGCCCTCGCCCATGTGATAGGTGACATTGACGGTGAGCGCCTTGAAACGTGTAGACGAATAGTAGTTCCAGTTATTGCGGGTTCTGCTGGAGTATTGCGACTTCGCAGAATTAGGGCAATAGATCGTAAGCGTTTGCTTGGAGTTGTTGCCGCCGAGCGGGTGTTTTGTGGAATCCGAGATCGCGCTCGTGGAACCAAGCGTGGGCGGCGTCGTCGCGTAGATGTAGAGTTTTGTAAACTTCTTCGCGTTACCTGCCGAATAGAACGCCGAGTAGCCAATCGACTTGATGTTCGGCCCGATCCAAACGGTGGTGATATTGGAACTGCTTGCGAATGCGGAAGCCGCAATCGTCGTGGCTCCCATGAGTTTCACCGTCTTTAAGGTGGTGATGCTGCCGAACGCCGCCGTGATGTTCGTAGCGTTCCAGACGATATCCACAAGTTTGGTCGCCTTGAAGGCGTCCGCGCCGATGGTCGTTACATTCTCGAACGGGGTGAAGTCGGTCATGCCCACGCAACTCTCGAACGCGCCCTTGCCGACGGAGGCGAGATCCTTGGAGAAGGTGAGCGTCTTGGCAGTCGCAAGGTGCCCGTAGAAGGCGCTCTCGCCGATCGTGGTGACGCTTGCCCACGTGAGTTCGGTGCCCTCGTCGCCGAAGAAGGCGTAGAGCGTGGTGCCGTCGTAGGAGAGGAGCGCGCCGCTTTGCATCTTGAAGGAGGTGCTCTCCTGCGCCACCGTGAAGGAGGTGCAAGCGCCGAGTTTTGCCTTGGTGCCGAAGATATCGAGAATGCTCGTGATGCTCTTCACCGTTGCGGGCATTTCCACCTTGTCGGTGGGACCGTAGTACTTGGTGAGTTTGCCGTTCTCATCGACCTGCCAGAAGTCCTCTTCCCACTTGGCGTAGATGGTGAGGTCTTCGCTGCCCATCTTGTAGGTGTCGAAGTTGAACACATCGCCCCAATCGCCCTCGGTGCCGTCCTTGGTGTACCAATCGACGAACTTGTAGCCGGGGCGGGTCGGGTTTTCTGCGGGTCGGGTGACTTTCTCGCCCGGGAGCACCGCCTGCTCTTCGACCGAAGAGCCGCCGTTGCCCGTATTGAAGGTGACAACTTTGCCGCTCTCCCACTTGGCGTAGAGCGTGGTATCCTCGGAGATGGTGTCCTTGGTGAAATCGAACTCCTGCCCTTCGGAGCAACTCTCATCCTTATACCAGCCTTGGAACACGTGACCCGACCACTTGGGCGCTTCGGGCTGGGTGAGCGTCGAGCCGGGGCGAACCATTTCGCCTTCGACTTCCGCGCCGCTGTCGCCCGTCGAATAGGTGACGTTGACGCCCTTCGTCCACTTCGCGTAGACGGTGACGTCTGCCGTGACGGAGGAGTTTGCAAAGTCGTACTCCGTGCCCCAATCGGTGCTCTCGGAGCCGTCCTTCGTGTACCAACCGTCGAAGTAGTAGCCCGTGCGGGTCGGATCGGTCTCGGGTCTTACGGCCTTGCCGCCCGTGAGATACTTCTGGCTCTCCACCGCCGTGCCGCCGTTTTCGGTATCCGTATCGAAGGTGACGGTGTAGACGTGGGTGTCGGTATCTTCCTTGATCTGCGAGGCATAAGTAGTCCATGCCGCCGTGTAGGTCTCCACGATCTCCTGCGGAACGTAGAGTTCGCAGGTCGTATCCACTGCCTTCACGGGAAGGGTGGGCGGCGTGAGGAGTTTGACATACAGTTTGAGGTTGGCGCAGCCCGCAAACGCGCCCTCGCCGATCGCCGTGAGTTCGGGACTCTTCAGGGTCGCGGTGGTGAGGCCGCTCTTTTCAAACGCGTGTGCCGCAACTTCGGCAAGGTTTTCAAACGGCGTGAAGGAGGTGAGCCCCGCACAGCCGTAGAAGGCGTACTCGCCGACCGTTTCGATGGTGCCGAACGTGATGTTTGCGCCTGCTTTCAGCCTGTTGTAGAAGGCGTAGGGCTTCACTTCCGTGACGGCGGAGAAGTTGCCCGCGCCGCTTCCGAAGTAGCCGTAGAGCGTCGTGCCGTCCGTGGAGACGAGGGCGCCGTCCTGCATCTTGAAGTTCTCGCTCTCCTGCACAACGTTGAAGGAAGTGCACTTGTCGAGGTTGGCGGTCGTGGTGAAGATATCGAGAATGCTGTCGAGGCTCTTCACCGCCGCGGGCATGGTGACCTTCGTCATGTCGCCCTCGTAGAAGGCAAACGAGCCGTCCTCGTGAAGTCCCCAGCCGTCCTCGGTGAAGAAGGCGAGATAGTAGCCGAGATAGCTGTTCTCGTGCTTCGCCGCGCTCAACATGGATTCCTTCACATACACATAGCGATGGGTATGATATTGGTTCTCGTTGTTGCTCGTATTCCCGAGGGAAGCATTGGCAAGCACGGGCAGTTTGTCGCCCTGAAGGATGATGTCGAGGTCGCACTTTTGCACATTCCAAGTGAAGGCGCCCGCGCCGATCGAAGTGCAGTTGGGACCGATGACGATCTTTCTGCAGCCTGACTTGACACCATCCGAGCCCGAAACCTGAATGGCGAACGCTTTATTCGCGATCGTGACGATGTTGGGCAGGCGGATCTCCCTGATCTTGGTATACTGCTGCGCGATGTTGCCGTTCACTTCAAACGCGCTCTCGCCGACGTACTTGGCGTTGCAGTAGATGGTCTCGAAGGCGGTATCGAAGAAGGCGTATTTGCCGACCTTTTCCACCGAGCCGAAGAGGCTGTCATACGCGCCGTTGAGGGCTGCGAATTGATAGAAAGCGTAATCGCCGACCTCGATGAGGTTGTCGGAGAAGCCGAACGCCGTCATATAGGCGCCGCCGCCGAACACCGAGATGCCCGCAAAGGCATAGGGCGCGATCTTCACCGCTTTCGGATATTTGAGGGTCTGCGCCTTGAAGCAGTAGTAGATGACCGTCTCATCGTAGCTCATGAGGGTGTTGTTCACCACCTTGAAGGCGGTGCTGCCATCCTCCACCGTGATGGACTTGATCAGTTTGAGGTCGGCAACTTGGTTCATGCCGGCGTTTTTGTTGTAGACGATCTCGGTGATGCTGTCGAGGCGGGTGAGTTCCTTGGGGATCTTGATCTCCGTCTTGGAGCCCGTGTAACTCTTGATGGCGCCGTTCTCGATCTCCCAGCCCTCGTAGTCGCCCGTGCCCGTGTAGTTCGCCCCTTTTGCGAGGAACTTGGCGTACACGGTGGTCTCCGCCGTGATGGGCGCGTTGAAGTCGAATTCCTTTGTGCATTCCGCATCGCGGTACCAGCCCATGAAGTCGTAGTCCGTCTTGGTGGGGTTGGTCTTGGGCTTTGTCGCCGTCTTACCCTCTTCGATGTGCTGTTTTTCGGGCAAGCCCTGCACGCCCTCGACTTCCGCCTGCGCGGAGAACGTCACGTCGAAGAACTTCGCGAATTTCGCGTATAGTGTGGTATTGTCCGTAATGGGCTCGTCGAAATCGAAGGGAACGGTGCAGGCGGCGTCCTTATACCAGCCGCCGAAGTCATAGTCCGTCTTTTCGGGGTTTTCGGTGGGAGCCGTCGCCTTTTCAAAGCCCTTCACGCTCTGTGCCGAGGGAACTTTGGTCGCACCCTCTGCCGAGAAGGTGACGAGGAAGGTCTGATCCGCCGTGCCGATGGCGAAGATATTCGCGGCATAGGCTTTCCACCCATCCGCCGCCTTGTACGCTTCGATCGACGCTCTGGGCACGAACACGTTGCCCGCAAACCCTTGGAGCGCGTTCGCCCCGAGCGCGACGCCTTCCGCATTCACGGTGACGGAGATGAGCCCCGTGCCCGCAAAGGCATAGGAGCCGATGTTCTTCACCGTCTCGGGCAGGGTGACGCCGACGAGGTGGGCAAGCCCCTCAAAGGCGCCCGCCGCAATGCCGACGGTGCCATCCTTAACCGTGAGCTGCGCATCGACATACATACTGCCCGCATACTTATACAGCGTCTTGCCGATGTACACTTCGCCGACGGTGAGGCTCGTATCCCACGCGGTGCCGTTGAATGCGCCGTAGCCGATCTCCTCCACGCCGTCGCCGCCGTTCACCGTGGCAAGCGCCGAGCAGCCGCGGAAGGCGCGCACGCCGATCTTCTTCACGCTTGCGGGAATTTTGAGCCCGCGGAGCGCCGCCTGATAGGCAAACCCTTCTTCGGCAATGGCAACGACCGCCTTCCCTCCGTGCGTGGCGGGAAGAATGGTATCCTGCGGGAGGGTCGCGCCCGTCTTTGCGGCAATTTCCACGCCGCCGTCGACGTCCTTGAAATCGAAGTAGGTATCCGCCGTCGCCGCCGCGTCCGTCCAATGTGCGTACACAGTGGTGTTTTCCGTGATCTCCGCGTCGAAATCGAACGCGGTGCCGTCCTCTTTGTACCAGCCGTCGAAGTTGTAACCGTCGCGCACGGGGTCGGCGGGCTTCGTCGCCTTGCCGCCGACCGCAACCGCCTGCTTGGGCAGAGCGTTGCCGCCGTCCGTATCGAAGGTCACGACATAGCGCAGGGGTTCGTTGCACTCATCGCAGATGCCGTTGTTGTCGGCGTCCGTATGGATGTGTCCGCCGCCGCAGGCGGCAAACCCCGCGACGGTCGTGCCCATGCACAGCGCCGCAAGAAGCGCAAGTATCGCTTTTCTCTTTCCTTTCATTTTCTTTCCTCCTTATGCTTTCCGCTCGAGATAGACTTGGAGCCTGTTCTCGCGCATGCCGCTGCCGCCCGCTTCCACCTTGATATAGATACGGAAAGTCAGCGTCTCCTGCGGAATGTACGCCATTTCGGGCTCTTCGCCCTCCTCTACGACGCCGCTGCCGTCGAGACCGTAGCTGTCCGCAAAGAGATAGTCGGACGTCCTGTTGTTTCCGCTCGTTTCAAGCGTGTACGAGAAGTACCCGTACGTGGGGTGGGGCTTGGGATAAGGGACGGGCACGTCGTCGTGCTTTGCGCCGTCGCTGATGTCGGTGAGGTATACCTTGATGCGGTCGTTCTTCTTCAAAGTAAAGTACTCGTTGAAGAACTGCACTTTCGAGCCGTAACCCATGTCATAGACGTTCCATACGTCGGTGCCCGAGACGAGGAGCGGAACAACGTCCTGCGTATCGTCCTCGTGCGTGATGAGCATGAAGTTCTTCTCGCCGCCGCCCACTTGCTCGGTGGGAGCCGCGGGCTCGTGCCGCTGCGAGAGCGCCGCGCGGAAATCGGCATACAGGTACAGATCTTCCTTTACGCTCGGCACCGTCTCGGTATAGGTGACGGTCGCGGCCTGAATGTACCACCAACCCTGAAATACGAAGGGTTCGCCCTCGGCGTCGGTGTGGGTCGTTGCAGGTGTGGGGAGCGTTGTCCCCGCCGCGCCCGCCTTATACACGGTCTGCGCCTCTGAAAAATTGAGCGCCGTCTTTTCCTCCGCGGAAAGCGCCGTTGCGCCCTCCACGGTGTTGTATTTGGTCTGCTTCGCATCCGCGTCGTACCACGAACCGGGAACGAGGTAGACCTGCGCCGTTTCGGCCGCGGGGGCGGGCATCTCTTCTGCCGCCGCCGTTCCCACCGCGATCCCCGCAGTACACGTCACCGCGAGCGCCGTTGCCATTGCAATGGATAATAACTTTTTCATGCTCTTTCCTCCTTATACCGAATAGATCGCGAATGTGTAAGCGGGAACGCTTGTGCCGTTGAGCCCCGTGCCGTTCGTCGCATACACGAGGGTGCCGCCCGATTGATCGGTCGACTTGCCGCCCGAGGTCGCGTTCAGGAACATGCGCCACGTATTCGTGCCGTCCGAAACTTCCCAAACCATGAGGTTGTAATCCCTCTCTTTGGAATCCGACGAGGTGAGAATGGTGACTTCGCCCCTTGCAAGAGGAGAATCGGAGCGCTTTCTCGCCGCGATGAGCCCCTTGTAGGCATTGTAGATGGAATCCTTGTCCGCCTTCTGCTGTTCGAGGCCGTCCATCCGTTTGTTCCACTTATCCCATTCGCTGTAATAGCCGTTGAAGCCGATGGGGAAGTAGCAGGTGGGGTCGGTTTCGCTCTGCCAGCCGTAGGTGTAGACGCCGTCCTCGCCCTCGGAGTTGCCCGTACTCGTCCATTTGTAGGGCTGGCGGAGCCACCGATCCTCGTGGCCGCTGCCTTCGCCCTGCGCGTTCGCCGTCTTGCAGCCCGTCATGCCGAGCTCGTCGCCCGCGTAGATCCACGTGATGCCCGGCATGGAGAGGCAGATGCCCGCCCACAGTTTGGCGAGTTTGCCCGTCGTCTGATAGAGGCTATCTGTCATCTCCTGCTCGATCCAGTCTGCCCTTGCGGTGTTGCGCACCGCCGTCAAACGGTTGCGGGCGCGGGTGACGTCGTGGTTGGAGGTGAAGATGCCGTCGATGTAGTCGTGGCGGTAGAGGTTGAAGTCGAACTGCGCCGCGACATAACTCTGCATACCTTTATTGTTGTAGTCCTTGCCGTTGGTTGAGTCGAGTGCGACCGTTGCGATCGCGCCCGATACATCGTAATAGAAGTTGAAGTTGAACTGCGAATCCAAACCTTCATAGAGCTGCGCGATGTGGATAGGGTCGCCGTTGAAGTTCTCGGCAAGAAGCAGGGCGTTGGGGTAGGACGCCTTGAGTTTTGCGTTGAACTCCATAAAGAAGTTGGCGTCCTTCTTCACGTCGTAGGAATAGTCGCCCGCCGTCGAGCCGATGACGGAGCCGTCCGAATAGTCGCGCACGATCTGCGAGGAGTGGTTGGGGTTCTCGTTGACCATGTAGATGTGCTTGGCAGCGTCGAGGCGGAACCCGTCGAGCCCGAAGCTCATCCAATAGAGGGCGATGTCGAGAATGGCGTCGCGCACCGCCTGATAGTCGAAGTTGAGTTCGGGCATGGAGCTGCCGAACGAAGAATAGAAGTAGTAGCCGTTGCTGTCCTTATACCACTGGTTCTTTGCCGCGGGGTCGGTGAGGGAGTTCACATATTCCTCGCTCTGCCACGTGTAGAAGCTGCGGTAATCGATGACCTTCAAGGTGCCGTCGGGCATCTTCACGGTCTCCTTTTGGAGTTTGGAACTCTTCACGAACCAAGGGTTGGAAGTAGAGGTGTGGTTGAGGACGAAGTCCATAAGCACCTTCATGCCCTTTTCATGCGCCTTGGTGAGGAGTTCGCGGTAATCCGCAAGCGTGCCGAAGCGGGGATCGACCGTGAAGTAGTCCTGAATATCGTACCCATGGTAGGAATTGGACTGCTGGAAGGGCGTGAGCCAGAGGGTGTCCACGCCGAACGTTTTGAGTTCATCGAGTTTGGAGATGATGCCCTGCAGGTCGCCCATGCCGTCGTTATTGCTGTCCGCAAAGGACGCGACGAAGATCTGATAGCCGACGGAGTTGTTCTCCCAACCCGTTGCGACGGGCTGCTGGTCGAAACTGTTGCCCTTGTTGGAAACGACGTCGTGCTGCGAGACGGCGGCGCCGGGCTCGAGACCCGCATACGGGTCGAACACGACGAAGGACTCATAGGTGGGCGTACCCGACTGACCCTCGTTTTGGCGGATGAACCAGTGGTAATCGCCCTTGTCGCGCTTTGCACGGTCGAGTTGGAAGGTGATGTCGCCGCTGTCGTTCACCCAGAAGCCCTGCCCGTTCTCGCGGCTGTCCTTGGAGAACAGCTGTACGCCGATATAATTGGTATTGGCATAGCTGACCGTGCTGTCCTTGTGCTTGCGGGTCGCGCTGTCCCAGCCGCCGTCGTTCCACGTGCCGTCGAGATAGATATCGTACACGGCGCCGCTCTCGTCGATCTTCATGGGATAGAACGTTCTGCCCTCGCTCGGCACGGGGTTGTATTCCCACACCCAAAGACCCCAATCGCCGTACACGTCGGAGTTGATGGGCGTATCGTAGGAATGCGTCGTAGCATCGTAACCCGTGTTGGTCGTGCCGTTCTCCGAAGCGTCGTGCGCGGCGCGCAGGTAGTGCACGTAGAGGTGGCGGTTCTCGCCCCAATTGAGGTTCTCCTCATACTCCTCCGCAATGTTGGCGGCGTCCGTCACCTTCCACTTGGCGGTGAGCGTAAGGTCCTTCGTCACGGTATTCGTCGAGAAATTCCATTCGGAATTTCCCTCGAACCAGCCCGTGAGCTCGTGACCCTCCCAATAGCTCTCCTGCGGGATGATCGCCGTTTCGCCGCGCATGACGAGCGTCGTCGCCGGCGTGATCGTCACCCCCGCCGCCTTGGCTTCCGCGCCCACATCATACGTCACCGTATAGTTGAGCGCTTCGCTCTCGGGGTTTTTGCTATGGCCGCAGCCCGCAAGGCACCCGAGCCCGAGAATGAGCGACAAAGCAAGCGCAATGCAGCCCAAACTTCTCTTCTTCATGCTTTTTCCTCCTTATTTTTTTGATAAAACATTTAGTAAACCGTTTTACCTGACTTCCAAATAAAACACAAAATGTACGGACTTCGGCTCTGCCCATTCACTTTGTGGTACAACTTTTTGGAACCTCGATCCCGTAGTAAACCGTTTTACCTGACTTCCAAATAAAACACAAAATGTACGGACTACGGCTTCGCCCGCTCACTTTGTGGTACAACCCTTGTGGAACCCTGATCCCCGATATGTTCGTCTAATAACTAATTAGAGGAACAAATAATGCGCTTTTCATGGGATAATTTGAAAAAATAAAACATTTTCTGAAAAAATTTGGATTTTTTAAGCGGAAAGTATTGACAGGAGCACGGGGATGTAGTATAATGACGACACTAAAAGGCCGTCTAATTAGTTAATAGACGGCTTTTTTTCATGCCAAAAGCCCGCCGGAACTCTACCGGCGGCCTTTTTCATACGAAAATTCCCGCCGAAAGTCCCTTTCGGCGGGAATTTTTTTGATTCCGGACAATTTGTTGTTTTTTTCTGCTTTTTCTGCCTTTTATCCGTTCACCTGCTCCATCATCCTCCGCTTGTGGTCGAGAAGCGAGTGAACATACAATTTTAATGTAATGACGGGCGAGCGGTGCCCGAGGACTTCCGAGAGCGTCTTGTCGTCCATCGCCCGCTCGTTCGCCCGCGTCGCAAAGGTGTGCCGCAGGGCGTGGAACTTCTTATGCGGAATGCCGAGCCTTTTCAATAATAATTGATAGCTCCTCTGAAACGACCGAACCCGCACGGTCTCTCCGTTGGCGTCCGAAATGACGAAGTTCGACTTGCTCTCCTTCTTCATCCCGGAAAGAAGTGTCAAAAGACAACTCGGCAAGGGAATGACGCGGCGCGAGGAGTACGTCTTGGGGCGGTCGATGATTTTCATATAGTTGCCGTTCTCGTCCTTTCCGTCCCGGCAGGTCTTGGAAATCGTCATGAGGGCATTGTCGAAATCAATATCTTCCCACTCGAGGGCAAGAAGTTCCCCGATCCGTAGCCCCGAGTGCAGACAAATGATAATGCCGTTGAGCTTGTGCCGCGAAGAACGCTTTTGCAGCATCTTCGCAATTTCATTTTCGATTTGCGCCTGCTCGCTCTCCGTAAAGACAATGACTTCCGTCTCGGGAGCTTTGGGAAGCGTGAGCTTGTCCCCGATATACCTCTCCGCATAGCCCAAGTTGTAGGCGCGGCGGAGAGAGTTACGAAACACGCTGAAAATCAGCCTGATACTGTTCGCCGACAGCGGCCCGCCCGTGAGAAGATTTCCATGTTCCAACAGTCCCGTAATATAATGTTGGATATACGAGACATCGAGGTCGTTGATCTCTATTTCCCCGAAAATGGGTTCGAGCCGCAGGCGTACTGTGTCCTGATACGCCCTGTAAGTCCTCTCCTTCTCGACGGGCTTCACATAGTCCTCGAGCCAGATGTTGAGCCATTCTCCGTACTTCATTTGTTCACCTCTTATCCTTTGTATTTTTCATTGTAGCAGAAACAAAAACGGCTTGCA
>CANRFK010000015.1 GCA_947629875.1 uncultured Clostridia bacterium | reverse complement strand
TCACCTTGTCGCAGGACGTCAAAATGTACTCGATGCCCTCTTTTTCGCACTTCAACGGGAAGTACCCCGCGCCGTGCAGATGGCCGAACACCGCTTTGTTCACCCCGTTCTCCTCGAAGAGAGCGGTGAACAGGGTATCCTCCTTCTTGACGTTGAAGGGCGGGTAGTGGATGAGCGCGATGAGCGTATCCCCCTCTTCGCGCACCTTTTTGACCTCCTGAAAGGCGAGTTTGAAGCGCTCCGCCTCGCGGCGGTAGAGGGCTTCGTCGTGCTCCGTATAGTCGGCACTGCCCGGCACCGCCCAGCCGCGGGAGCCCGCAATGATGACACTGCCGAACTTCACGCAGTCGTTTTGTAAGAAATAGAAGGTATCGTTTGGCCTGCGGGCGCGGACGCGGGAGATGGCGTTCCACCAATAGTCGTGGTTGCCGCGGATAAAGACCTTTTTCCCGGGGAGAGGCGCAAGAGCGGCGACATCGTACATTCCCTCTTCGAGTTTCATGCCCCACGACGTATCGCCGCCGATGAGCACGACGTCATCCGCGGAGACCTTCTCCTCCCAATCCGCTTTGATTTTTTCGAAGTGCCCTTCCCAGCCGGGGCCGAATACGTCCATCGGCTTATCGGTGAGACCCGAGAGGTGCAGATCGCTGATCGCCCAAACCTTCATGGGAAAAGTATAGCACACGCGCAAAAAAAAAGCAAGCCGCTTGGGCTTGCTTATGCGTTGGGCTGTTTTTCCTTGGCCGCCTCCACGGCGCGGCGGACGGCGCGCACCCACCTTCCCACAAAAAAGGCGTTGAGACGGTACTGCTTTTCGTCCGTCGTCACCAGCATGCTCCGCGTGAAAAAGGGCACCCCCACCGCCTCGACGGCATAAATTTGCGCAAGGGGGAACTCAAAGGAGAGATACTCGCCCGTTTGAAGGTCGGCGCCGAAGTAAAACCTTTCGTCCGTGAGAACGGCGTCCCCCGCGACAAAATGGCTGTACTTGCCCGTGATGCAGTAATCCATCATCCCCTTTTTGAGGACGGCCTCATGCGATTTGACGTGAAAACGCGCCTGCTTGCCCTTGCTCATGCTTTTATTATATAACACGGGGCGGGGATTTGTCAAGGGGGTGCGAAGGCGGGCTTGTGCGAGGCGAAGGCCGCGGCGGGCGAGGCGGCGGGCGGCGGCGGAAATTTTTTTTGCGCGCCGTGCACATTTACGCTTGACAGCCGCGCCGCCATCGGGTATAATAGGGCTACGATGCAGGAATCGCCTAGCGGTATGGCGTCAGCTTCCCAAGCTGATCCCGGCGGGTTCGACTCCCGTTTCCTGCTCCATTTGAAACGCCCTCCGCATCACGGAGGGCGTTTCAAATGGAGGGAAATGGGAGCGTAGCGACCATTTCCAGAAACATGTGGCAAGACAACTATTTGTCTTGCCACATGTTTCGCAGGAGACGGGAGCACGAGCGCCGTAGGCGCGAAGTACTACCGTTTCCTATACTTTTTTGGAGAGAATGGGAGCACAAGCGTTCCGATTTCCTAAACGAAGTACGTATTGCTATAACGCGCAGTACTACCGTTTCTTTTCCACCCTGCTCCCAAAGGCGCCGCCCACAGACGTGGGCGGCGCCTTTTGGGTAGGAAACGGGAGTACGAAGTACTGCCGTTTTATAATCAAGCCCCACCCCCCTACCCCCCCTCCCAAGGAGGGGGCGAATAGGAAAGCCCCCATGGGGGGCAAGCAGAAAGGCACCCGTGGAGGGGGCAAACAGAAAAGTCCCCGTAGAGGGGCGAAATCCGCTCATATCCGCGATGCGGGGGCTTCCCCTCGACGGGGAAGCGGGGAGCCATCACGAACGCTGAAGATCGGTGGTGAAGTAGGTGGCGCTGTTCAGCGTCTTGGATAAATGGACGGTATCGCCGCCGCGCGAGACGACGAGGTGCAACTCGTCGCCCAAGCGCACCTTGAAACGGAAGGCTTCCCATGCGCAGGCGTGCGTGAACTGCGTTTCGGAAAGTGTGGCGCCGCCGCGGACGACATAGCCCGAGATGAGCGTATCGCCCTGCCGTATGCCGAGGTAGCCGAGCGCGCCCGCGCTGTAATCGGCCACGCACACCTTCTGCGAGATGTGCACCCTGCCCAGCGTTTCATCGTACACGCCCTTGCTATCCACGACTTCGATCTTGACGCCGTCATCGAGGAGGCTCGGCCGCCCTTCGTTTGCGATGTCGTTCTCCGCAAACGCCGCCGCAAGTTCGATGGGAATGGCGTAGCCGAAGCCTTCCACATCGTCGTTGTGGTCGCGTGCGTTGACGATCCCGATGAGCTCGCCGACGGAGTTGAAGAGGCCGCCGCCCGAATTGCCGTGGTTGAGTGCGGCGTCGATGCGGATCTCGGGGAGCGGAATGGTGCGGGTATCGTCCGCCGCCGTGACATTTGCCACTTCCTCCTCGCGGGAGACGACGCCCGCCGTGACGGCGATGCTCTTGTTGAGGGGGTTGCCGATGGCATAGACGGCCTCGCCCGCAACGGCGCTGCTGTCTGCGCCGATGTCCGCCGCACGCGCATCGCTCGTCTTGAGAAGTTCGCTGCCCTTCACGCGCAGAATGGCGAGGTCGAGATCCATGATCCCGCCGTAGTAGGTGGCGGAAATGGCGTCTTCCGCCGACTCATATCCGTAGAGGCGGACGGTGATGTCCTCGGAGAGCGCGTGCGCCGAACTCAAATATAAAACGTGATAGTTGGTGAGAATGTAGGCGTCGCCCGCGGTCTTATCCATCGAATAGATGACCCCCGCGCCCAGACTCGAGACCACCGAGGTGCCCGAACGGAAGCGCGCCGCGATGCTCACGACGGAGAGCATCGCCCGTTGGATGTAGGGCGTGGCGTCGGCATCGGGGGCGATCCCCTGCAAAAATTCAAAGTAGGTGCCCGTAAAACTGCCGTCTGCCACCGCTTCCTCGTACAGACGGCGGTAGACGGTGCCGGGCGTCTCCTGCGAGGACAGCCATTCCCCCTCCGTGCCCGCATAGCCGTTTTCGACGGCGATATCGTAGGGATACCTGTCGTCGGCACGGTAGCCGAACGAACAGCCCGCAAGCATGACGGCCGCGGCGCAGGCAAGCACAACGACCGCCGCTCTTCTTGTTCTCTTCATGGAAACACCTTCCGAACGAATGGTTTGTTCCTATTATACCACCCGCGCGCGGGAATGACAACAAATTTTGCGGGATTTCGGGGGGCGTTGCGGGCAAGATACACTCGCCGTGCGCCGACGCTGTGGCGTCGGCGTACGGCTCGGTATGAGGGGGCGGACTGCGTTCTTCGGGATTCTTCACCCCCTACGGGGGTTCAGAATAACGCGGAAAACCCCTATCCCCCGCTACGCGGGTACTTCCCCCCAAAGGGGGAAGCAAGAGAAAAGAGCGGAAAATTGCTTTTCCGCTCCCCTGCGCTTTTATAGGTCGTCGGCGTCTTGGACGGGGCGTTCGTACTCGTTTTCACTGCACACCCCGGTATAACTGCCGAGCCAATCCTCTTCCGAGCGCATCTTTGCGCCCTCTTTCAGGGTCTTCTTGCGCTTCATCAGCCGCAATCCTTGGCGTTCTTCCCGCAGCCCTTGCCGCAGCTCTTCGTGCTCTGCGTGTTTTTGACGTTTTGCGTCTTGGTGGCGTTGGTCTTTCCTGTCGTCTTTTTCATAGATTCTCCTTTTTGAAGGGAAGGTGCAACTCGACTTCGCCCTGCGACGCGCCGCACAGAGGACAGATGTTCCATGCCTCCTTTGTGGTGTGCATATAGCCGCATTCACTGCATATCCAGAGCATGGGCCTTTCCGCCTTATAGAGGGAGCCGTCCTTGAACGCCTCATAGAGGTAATTGAAAATGATCCTGTGATTTTCTTCTACCTTTGCAACCTGTCTGAATTTGAGCGCGATTTGCCCAAACCCCTCTTCCTCGGCAATGCGTGCGAACGAGGGATACAGGTTCTCCGCTTCGTCCTGCTCGTCGATTGCCGCAAAGCGCAAATTGTCCTCCACCGTGCCCGCATGAAAGGGGAAACTCGCCTCGATGCGGATATCATCCTGACTGCCCGCATTCTGCAAAAGCGCCTCGAAGAAAACTTTGGCGTGATTGGTCTCATTCTTCGCAATGGTGCGGATGGTATCCGCCAACACTTCATAGCCCTGCTTCATCGCCGCCTTTGCCGTGAGTTGGTAGCGCATTCCCGCCTGACACTCCCCCGCAAATCCTCTTGCGAGATTGTGAAAGGTCTGCGTCTTCGTAAAGTCCATATTTGCTCCTCCCTTACGCCACTATTTTGGGCGGGAGCGCAGCAAGATATACCCTCTTTTTTGAGGAAAGAAAAGGAAAAACGCCCACCGGGGGGCGCTTTTTCGGCATACAGGTAACAAATTGCTATTTGCGCTTGGCGGTGGATTCGGTGTAGCCGAGCACGTCGCCCACGGTTGCGGTGAGCGCGGAGAGAAATTCCTCCCTGTCGTGCGGGGTGCCCTCGACGGTGAGGACATCCCCCGCTTCGAGGACGGTGGAACCGGAGGGAGCGAAGTTCGCCTCGCCGCGTTCCACGTTCTTGACGAGCGCGGTGAACGGCCACAGGACATCGCGCACCGCCCTGCCTGCGGCGGGAGAACCCGCCTTGACCTGAACGCGGGCGACGATGCGCATGCTCTCGCTGACGTCCTCTTCGAGCATCTCGTCGAGCAATCTATCGTACAGCGGGCGGATGTGGAGAACGTCGCCGATGAGGTAGCTCACTGCCGCGCAGATGACGGCGGGCAGGAAGAAGGTAAAACTCCACGTGAGTTCGACGGTCATGATGATGCCCGTGACGGGCGCCTTGACGACCGTCGTGAAGAAGGTGACCATGCACAGGACGATGAGACAGTCCGCAAGATTGGGGTTCATGCCCATGAGGACAAAGAGCATGGAGAGGAGTTTTCCGAGCCCCGCGCCCATGGCGAGCATGGGGACGGACGCGCAACAGGGCAAATCGGCCGCGAGGTTTGCGACGGACGTTATGAGTTTCAGCACAACGACGACGGCGACGGCGACGGCGAGCGGCCAGCCGAACACCGAGACGCCCCCCTTTGCGCCGCTGCCGAGCGCATCGATGAAGTGTTCGCCGCCGCCCATCGCAAACGCTGTGACGAGCCCCGCCGCCCCCGCGAGCGCGAAGGGGATCATGTACTTTGCCGTGCCTTTCAGGAAGGCAATTTGCTTGAAATATTTGCGGACGTAGAAGAGGAGATGATAAAATCCCGCGGCGACCAGCGTGACGACGAGCGCGGCGAGCAGGGCGAAGGCACAGAATAAAAGCCCCGTATCGGCGGGATAGACGAACGCGGTGCGGGAGAGAAAAGGTTGGATCTCCGTGCCAAAGGCGTACTTCATAAGCACGCCGCGGATGACGACGGCGACGGCCACCGAGCAGAAGGAGCAGACAAACACCTCGGGCGTGAAGCGCTTGTGCGCCTCCTCATACGCGAAGATGATGCCCGTGAGCGGCGCATTGAGCGCGACGGCGAGCCCCGTGCACGCCCCGCCCGTGATCTGGAAGCGCCTGACGATGGGGTCGCGGCGGAAGAGATCGCTCACCCCCGCGCCGCAGGAGCCGCCGATGAAGGCGCTCGGCCCCTCCGCGCCCGCGGAGAGCCCCATAAAGACGAGGAAGAGCGCGGAGGCGAACATGCCCGTGACATCGCGATACCACTTGAAGCGCAAGAGGCCGCGCGTCGCTCCCTCCGTCTGCGGGAACCCGTTCCCCCGCAAAAGGGGCAAAAAGCGCAGAACGCCGCCGATGACGACCGCCCCCAAGAGGAGGGCGAGGAAGAGAAGCGGAATGAATGTGGGATTGTTGCGGAAAAATCCGTAAAAGGTTTCGCGGGAAAATTCCTCCGCCATGCCGAACAGCACGTTGAAGAGCGTGACGACGACGCCCGCAAACAGCCCCGTCATGACGCCGACGGAGACGATCTGCACGCTGTAATTGGCCTTTCTCTTGATTTTCTCCAATGTTTTCTTCACGGTACTATTCTATCACGGCTCGCGGGAAATGTAAACCAAAACCGCTTGCCCTTCTATTCTTCAAATTGTGCGTGGTAAAGTTTTGCGTACGCCCCGCCCCTTTTCAGAAGTTCGGCGTGCGTGCCCTCTTCCAGAATTTTGCCCTCCCCCATGACGAGGATGCGGTCGGCATTTTTAATGGTGGAGAGGCGGTGGGCGATGATGAAGCACGTTCTGCCCTCCATGAGCTTGGAAAACGCATCCTGCACGAGAAGTTCGGTGCGCGTATCGATGCTCGACGTCGCCTCGTCGAGAATGAGCATGGGCGGGCGGCAGAGCATGACGCGCGCGATGCAGAGAAGTTGGCGCTGCCCCTCCGAGAGCGTCCCCGTGCCGCCCACGACGGTATCGTAGCCGTTCGGGAGCCGCATAATGAAGCCGTGCGCATGCGCCGCCTTTGCCGCCGCGATCATCTCCTCTTCGGTGCAGTTTTCCGCCCCCATGCACAGATTTTCGCGCACGGTGGCCTCTTTGAGCCACGTATCTTGCAGCACCATGCCGTAGTTCTTGCGGAGGGACTTACGGGTGATAGCGCGGACATCCTTCCCGTCCACGAGGATGCGCCCGCCGTCCACATCGTAGAAGCGCATGAGGAGGTTGATGAGCGTCGTCTTGCCGCACCCCGTGGGCCCGACGATGGCGATGTGCTTGCCTGCCTCCGCCGTGAGGTTCAAGTTTTCAAAGAGCGGGCGCGCGGGGTCGTAGGCAAAGCGCACATGTTCCGCCTTCACTTCGCCCTCCGCCCTGCCGAGGCCGGGGAAAGCGGCGTCCGTGGGCTGTTCCTTCTCGTCGAGAAGGGCGAAGATGCGCCCCGCACAGGCGAGCGCGTTCTGGAACTCCGCGATGACCTCGGTAATTTCGTTGAAGGGCTTGGTGTACTGCGTGGCGTACGAAAGGAAGGATGTGAGCGCGCCCACGCTGAATGCGCCGCCCGTTGCGATGACGATGAGCGCCCCCGAGAGCGCGACGGAGGAATAGACCACCGAGTTCACAAACCGCGTGGAGGGGTTGACCGTGGACGAGAAGAACACGGCGCGGAGAGAGGCGCGGCGGAGGCGTTCGTTCTGCTCCGCAAACGTCGCCTCGTTCTCCTCCTCGTGCGTGAACGCCTTGACGACTTTGAGATTTTCCACCATCTCGTCGATGAACGCCGTCTGTTCGGCGCGGACTTCCGCCTGCCGCTTGAACGTCGTATAGGTGCGCTTGGAGATGAACCGCGCGATGAGAAGGGAGAGCGGCGTGAGGAAGAAGACGATGAGGGCGATCTCCCACCGAAGTACGAACATGATGACGAGGACGCCCAAGATGGTGCAGACGCCCGTGAAGAGCTGGGTGAAGCCCAAAAGCAGGCCGTCGGCGAACTGTTCGCTGTCGGCGACGATGACGGCGGAGATATCGCCGTAGGGGCGGTCGTCGATGTACTTTAAGGGCAGTCTGCCGAGTTTTTCAAAGGTATCGCGCCGCACGTCCGCGAGCACGCAGTAGGCAATGCGGTTGTTGGCGAGGCTGACGACGTACTGCGAGACGACGGCCGCGACGACGCATCCCCCCACGCCGCAGAGGAGCGGGTAGAGGGCATGGAAATTGACGTTGTTTTGCCCGACGATGACATCGACGCATTCGCCGACGAGGAAGGGCACCAAAAGCTGTGCCGCAACGGAGACCATGGCGGCAAACACGGTGAGAACGAAGTAGCCCGCGTAGGGTTTCAGAAGGCGGAGAATGCGGCGGAAGATG
The DNA here is from genome assembly GCA_947629875.1 of uncultured Clostridia bacterium. Taxonomy (GTDB): domain Bacteria; phylum Bacillota; class Clostridia; order Christensenellales; family Borkfalkiaceae; genus Gallimonas. Next base: position 9,159 of record CANRFK010000015.1, on the reverse strand, counting down.
AGGCTTCTTTTCATACTTCCCCCTCTGCGCGCGTCTGCGAGGCGTAAATTTCGCCGTAGAGCGGGCTGTTTTTCAGAAGTTCTTCGTGCGTACCCATCGCGGCGACGCGCCCCTCGTCGAGGAGCAGGATGGTATCCGCGTGGCGCACGGCGGAGACGCGCTGGGAGACGACGACCACCGTGCAGTCGAGCGTCTTTAAGGCGCGGCGGAGGGCAGCGTCCGTCGCATAGTCGAGGGCGGAGGCGCTGTCGTCCAAGATGAGAATTTCGGGCTTGCCGACGAGGGCGCGCGCGATGGTGAGCCGCTGGCGTTGGCCGCCCGAGAAGTTCTTGCCCTCCTGCACGACTTCGCCATCCAGCCCGCCCTTGGACGCGACCACATCGCTTGCCTGTGCAAGGCAGACGGCGCGCATGAGTTCTTCGTCCGTCGCCTCGCCGCCCCAAAGGAGGTTGGAGCGGATGGTGCCCTTGAAGAGGACGGCGTGCTGGGGAACGACGGCGACCTTCTTGCGGAGCTCCTCTGCGGGGATGCCGTTGACATCCTCCCCGCCGACGAGCACGCGGCCGCTGCTCGCTTCATAGAAGCGCGGAATGAGGTCGATGAGGGTGCTCTTCCCCGCACCCGTGCCGCCCAAAACTCCCAACGTTTTGCCGTTTTCGACGGAAAATGTGATATCGGAAAGGGCGGGGGCGCCGCCGCCCGCGTATGTAAACGAGACGTCCTCAAAGGAGATGGCGGGCGCGTGTTCCTCTCCCCCCGTGCGCTCCATGAGGGCGGAGGGTTCGGAGGGAGCATCGAGCACCTTCCCGATGCGCTTCTGCGAGGAGACCGCGCGGCTCACCGTGAAGATGAGGTTGGCGAGCTTGATGAGTTCGACCAAGATGAGCGAGAGATAACTGTAAAGGGCGATGACGTCGCCTTGCCCGAGCTTCCCCGCATTCACGCGGAGCGCGCCCACATAGACGAGGACGATGACGGCGATGTTGACGAGCATGAAGGTGAGCGGCCCTGCGAGCGCGGAGATGCGCCCCGCGTGGCGCTGCTCCCTACATAGCGCGCCGTTGCGCACGGAGAACTCCCGCGCTTCCTCTTCCTCGCGGCAGAAGGCGCGGATGACCCGCGCGCCCTGTAAATTTTCCCGCGCGGAGAGGTTGACGCCGTCGAGCCGCGCCTGTACCTTCTTATAGAGCGGAATGCCCGCCGCCATGACGGCAACGACGACAACCGCGAGAAGCGGAATGAGCCCGAGGATGACGAGCGCGGAGCGGACATCCACCGTGAACGCCATGATGGCCGCCCCGAACACGATGATGGGCGAGCGCAGAAGGATGCGGAGGAACATATTCACCCCGTTTTGCACCTGCTGGCAGTCGCTCGTCATGCGGGTGATCATCGCCGCCGTGCCCACTTCGTCGATCTGGGAATAGGAGAACGATTGCAATTTGGTGAAGAGGCGCGCGCGCAGTTCGGCCGAGACGCCGACCGCCGCCTTCGCCGCAAAATACTGCGCCGTGAGCGCAAACGCAAGCCCCGCCGCACCGAACGCGACGAGCAAAAGGCAGCCGTAGACGATGTACATCCTGTCCGCCCCCGCGACGCCGACGTTGACGATGTGCGCGACGACGAGGGGCACGACGAGCTCCATGCACGCTTCGAGCAGTTTGAAAAGGGGCGCGAGCAGCCCCTCTTTTTTATAACGTTTGAGACAGGAAAAGAGATGCTTCACGGGTATAACCTAAACAGGAACAGATAGACGTAATATCCCACAAAGGAGAGGAGCATGACGGCGCCCGCGGCTTTGCCGAGTTTTTTGCGCCCCGCGACGGCAAAGAACAGCAGGAGAAGCGCCGCCGCGAACGCGACGAGGGCGTCGATGAGGTTGGTGGTAAAGTTGAACGGGAGCGGATAGATGAGGGACGATATGCCGCCGATGAGCAGAATGTTGAAGATGTTGCTCCCGATGATGTTGCCGACGGCGATATCCGTCTCCCCCTTCCGCGCCGCCACGACGGAGGTGACGAGCTCGGGCAGAGACGTGCCGATGGCGACGACGGTGAGCCCGATGATGCCCTCGGGCACGCCGACATATTTTGCGATGTACTTGGCGCCCTCTACGAGCAGTTCCCCTCCGCCCGCCACCATGCCGAGACCTATGACGGTGAGGATGACGAGAAACCACGTCTTCTGCTCCATTTTGAAAAGCCACCTGCCCACTTTGCCGCGGGGAGGCTGTTTTTCTTCGGGGGGTGGGAGCAAGCCCGCCTTGCGCTCCTTGATGGCACTGCGGAAGAGGAGCGCCATATAGGCAACGAATACGGAGAGGAGGACGAGCCCGTCCCACCACGCGACGGCTCCCCCCCACGCGCCCAGCCCGATGAGGAGGGCGCTCGTAAAGAGGAGCACGGGCAGATCGAGGCGCATGGAGTTCTTCTGCACGGGCAGAACATGCACGAGGGACGAGACGCCCAAGATGAGCAGAATGTTGGAGATGTTGCTCCCCACGATGTTGCCGACGGCGATCTCCGTGGACTTTCCCGCCGCGGCGGCGACGGAGACGGCGAGTTCGGGCGCGCTCGTGCCGAACGCGACGACGGTGAGCCCGATGACGAGCGGCGAAATTTTACACTTCCCCGCAATGCCCGCGGCGCCGTCCACGAACCAATCCGCCCCCTTCACGAGGAGGGCGAGCCCCAAGATGAGAAGAAAGATCCAGAGTATCAAGAGACCCATATCGTCATTTTCCTATCCATAGAGGTTTCCCCTTTCCGAAGCCGTACATACAAGGCAGACAAATGACTTTCGGAGCAAACCAATCGTTTCGGTCAAAGCAATGGTAGCATTTCCGCTTGGAAAAGTCAAGCGCAATCAAAGCATGCCTTCGAGCAGAATTTTGAGCCCGATGAGAATGAGCACGCCCCCGCCCAAAAGTTCCGCACGCTCCGCAAGGCGGTTGCCGACGCGCCCCCCGATCTCCACCGCCGCCGCGGAGAGGACGAACGTTGTAAGCCCGATGAGGAGGGCGCAGAGCGTGACATGAAAAGGAAGCCCCTCCGTCGCCTCGGCGGCGACCAAGGTGACGCCCACCGCGAGCGCATCGAGGGCGGTTGCGACCGCCTGCGCAAAGAGCTTTGCGGGGGTGAGGCGGGCGCGCGCCGCTTTCTCGATGCGTTTGCCGCGGCGCTCCTCCAATACAGACGAGACGACGGCCTTTCCGCCGATGAAGACGAGGATGGCGAAGGAGAGCCATGGCGCGATGCGCTCCACGAGCCCCGCAAACACCGCGCCCGCATAGTACCCCAAGAGGGGCATGAGAGCCTGAAAGGCGCCGAACGCAGCCGCGACCGCAAGCCGCTTGAAAAGGGGCATATTGGGCTCCTCCATGCCGTCGGTCATGCCGACGGCGAAGGCGTCCATCGAGAGCGCGACTGCGATGAGCATGAGCTCCCAGATCCCCATTTGCCCCTCCTCTGCCGCAGGAAAGAAAAAAGACTTACGCGCGGAAAAAGACCGCGCATAAGTCTCGCCGTTTCATGCAATACCCGCGGCCAATGCCGCATTGTGTGGACATTGCCGCCCGAAAGATGGGCCGACTACTCCCCTATGGCTCTGTTATTCTATCATGCGGAGCCCGCCCTGTCAACTATTTTTGACATACCGCGAGGATCTCCGCCGCGCGGCGGACGGGAACGGGCGCCGTCTGCGCCGTGCAACTTTCCACGCGCTCTACGACGCCCTCTGCGCTCAAATAGCCCACGGGCACGAGCACCCTGTCGCCCTCCTTGGCGCCGCAGCCGTTGAGATACCACCGCGGCGCGCCTTCCACACGCACCTTGGCAAAATCGTAGATGTTGCCGTCCGAAATGACGCCGCCCGAGAGAGAATGGATCATACTTGCTCCTTAAAACAGGGGCGCGAAGATCTTGGCTATTTCGCACACCCACCGCCACACGACGTTCTTCTTGGCGTCCTCCACCGTGAGCTTCATGGAGGCCTCGAACATGCCCTCCATGTCGGCTTTGAGCCCTTCGAGCGCCCTTGCGCCGTACAGCAAAACGGCGTCCTCATAGTGATAGAGAAGGGAGCGGTAATCGAGGTTGATGGTGCCCACGACGCCCGTCTCGCCGTCGGCGAGGAAGCACTTGCCGTGCACGAAGCCGGGGAGATATTCGTAGATCTTCACCCCGCCGCGGATGAGCGCGAGATAGTTGGAACGGGTGAGCGCAAAGGCGATCTTCTTATCGGGAATGTGCGGCGTGACGATGCGCACATCCACCCCCCTCTTTGCCGCGAGCACGAGTGCCTCGCGCATGCGGTAGTCGATGATGAGATAGGGCGTCATGATCCACACATACTTTCTTGCGCCCGCGAGGATATCGATGTACACGTCCTCGCCGACGTGCTTCCCGTAGAGGGGCGCGGGGCCGTCGCCGTACGGCTGGATCCAGCCCTCCCCCTCAAAGTGCTCGTATTCTTCGGGGAAGTAGGGCGAAAAGTCCTCGCTCCCGCGCGTCTGCATGTTGTAGAGGTGCAAAAACATGAAGATGAAGCTCTTCACGCCCTCCCCCTCCATGCGCACGGCGTTATCCTTCCAGTGGCCGAAGGGGCTCTCGATGTTGACATATTCGTCGGCAAGATTGAGCCCGCCCGTATATGCCACTTTTCCATCGATGACGGCGATTTTTCTGTGGTCGCGGTTGTTGTGGATGTTGGTGACGACGGGCACGAAGGGGTTGAACTTCACGCACTTGATGCCCAACTTTTGCAGCGTCTTGTGGTAGCGGAAGTGCACTTTGCCCATGCTGCCGATATCGTCGTACACGAGGCGCACCTCGACGCCCTCCCCCACCTTTTTCGTGAGCACTTCGAGAATGGCGCTCCACAGCTTGCCCTTGCCGATGATGAAGTACTCCAAAAAGATGTACTTCTCGGCGCTGTTGAGGTCGGCGATGAGCCGCTCGGCAAATTCCTCGCCGACGGGGAAATACTCCGTCTTGGTGCCCGTGTAGAGGTTGGCGGAGGGATCGGCGGCGCGGAGGGCTTCGCCCGTCGTCCTCCACTGCCCGGGGTCGCCCTCCTGCGGCATGCGCTCGGACGGCGCCGCGAGGTGTGCGTTCTGCGTGTACAGCGAGACGTACCGCTTGCGCTGCCGCTTGGGGGGACGCACGAAGGAGAACGTGCAGTACATCATGACCCCGATGAAGTTGAACACGACGATGGCAAGGATCCACGGGATCTTGGTCTCGGGCACCATGTCGCGGTTGGCGACGTGAAGAACGCAGATGACGGCGGCGAGGTAGGCGGCCGCCGTGAGCCCCCACCGCACGTAGATCTCCGCATCGGGATAGTAGGCGAGCACGACGCGGTCTATCACATAGATGCCGGCGACGATGACGCCCACATACGCGAGGAACATGAGCACGATGGTGAGCGCCACCAGAGAAAAGCGGCTGAATATTTTTTTGAGCGTTCTCTTCATTCTTTCACCGTTCCGTAAGAATTTGCGCCGTCATTCGGCGCGTTCGTAGACCGTACACCCGCAGGGCGCAAGGCGCTTTGTGAAATTGCCCTGCAACGTAACGTCCGCCCGCGGCGTATGGAGAAGTTTCAAAGAGATGCAGTCCGCAAAGGCGTCCCGCTCGATGTCCCGCGCCGATACGCCGCACGCATCGATCTCCTCCACGAATTTGCAGGCGTAGAAGGCGTGCGAAATGAGGTAGCCGCCCTTGACGCGCACCCTTTTGAGCGTTACCGGCACGCAGTACTCCGCTCCCGTGGAGAAGAGGTGGGCGAACTCGCCGCGATACAGCGTTCCCGCCGAACTAAATGCGCTCCCCGCAAAGGGGATCTCGACCTCCTCCAACTGCTCACAGGGGAGAAGCGCGCCCTCATCGGCAAAATACACGCTCGCGGGCACCGTGACCGAGCGCGCCGCGGGCAACCCCGCAACGAGGCGCACCCCGCCCGGCGTGGAGAGGCAGACCGTATTCCCCTCCGCGAAGTAGGGCTCCTCCGCGATGACCTCCTTCACGCGGGTGCCCGCAACGACGTCCGCCGAAAACTGCGCCGCCCCGCGCAAGTACAGCCGCTCCGCCTGCGTCTCGATGAGGCGCGCCGCCGTCATGTCCCCCTCGAGGAACACGAGGGAATCCGCCGCCTGCGCCTCCGCGCGTTGCAATTTTTCCCCGCTCCACGCGAAGTATTCATCCGCGTACCAAAGGCGCCCCCGATAGCGCCTGTAAAGCGCGGCGCGCTCCAGCCGCGAGACCCCGGAGATATCGACCTCAAGAAGGTCGGAGAGCCCGCCCTCTTCAAAGACATGAAAGGCGTTGCGGCACGCCTCGCCTGCGGAAACGGTGCCCGTAAGCTCCCCGCGCCCGAGGACGATCCCGCACCCGTCGTCCATGCCGATGAGGGCGGAATAGGCAGAGTAGTAACTCTCCTCCGTCTCCGTGCCGTCCGCCCAGACGCAGCGGTATGTTTCATCGCCCGCCGCCCGTGCGTGTGGCAAGGGGAGGAAAAAGAGGAGCGCCCAAAACAGCGCGCAGAGCACAAAGAGCGCGTTGCGGATGGGCTTTGTTTCATACTTCATTTCCACTGCAGGCGGTGCAGTTCCCCCGCCTGCGCCAGATTTCCGAAACCGTTCTGCCGGAGCCCCTCGTACACGGCGACGGCAACGGCGTTGGAGAGGTTCAAAGAGCGGCTCCCCGCGAGCATGGGAAGGCGCACGCAATGTTCGCGGTGCTCCACGAGCAGTTCCTCCTCGAGCCCCCGCGTCTCCTTGCCGAACACGAGATAGTCGCCGGGGCAAAACTTTGCCTCCGAATAGGCGCGCTCCGCCTTGGTCGTGAAGAAGAAAAAGCGGGCGGCGGGATCGGTTTTTTCGAGTTCGGAGAAACTTTCGTGGACGCGAACCTCCACGCTGTCCCAATAGTCGAGCCCGGCGCGCTTCAACTGCCTGTCCGAGAGCTCGAACCCGAGCGGCTTTATAAGGTGCAGCACGCACCCCGTGGCGGCGCAGGTGCGCGCGATATTCCCCGTATTCTGCGGGATCTCCGGTTCGACGAGCACGATGTGGAACAAAATGAGCCTCCTTTGCCTTTTCCCATTATACGACAAATCGCCGCATTTTGCAAGCCCTATATGAAAAACCGAAAAATTTTTCAAAAAGCGAAAAAAGAGCCCGCAGGGGGCTCCTTCTTCGCAGGTAATTTTATTCGAGATAGCTGCCTCTCGCGCTCTGCCGCACGCGGAAGAGCTGCACCTCTTCGCCCGACTTCGCGTCGAGATAGATGAGATATTCGTCCTCGCCGTACTTGCAGGCAAATTCGTAGCAGAGGGTCTCGCTGCCGTTCACGGGGATGAGCGCGCGGTTTGTTGCCGTCACTTCGAGCCCCGGGGCGAGGAGAGACTTGGCCTCCTCCTCGGTGAGTTCGGCGTTGTAGTCGCGCTCGCGGTGGTTGACGAGGTACCCGCGGGCGTCGATGCCCATCACCCTGCCCTTGGATTCGCACACCCTTACGCGGATGAGGTCGGGATAGGCGCGCACGCCGTTCGTATTTGCCGTATAGGTGAGGTTTGCCACCATGCCGCCGTCGGAGAGCCACACGGCCTCCACGTCCTCGATGCCGAGGTCTGCGAGGAATTCCCGCGCCAGCTTATCGCATGTTTCGAGGTCGAAGTTCTTCTCCTTGCACTCCTCGTAGGCGTCGAAGAAGGCGAGTTTGCCGCCGTTTTTGGTGATCTCGGCGAAGTACTCCACGCCGTTTTCGTCGCGCATCGTGAAGTTGTAGGCGTTCATCATGGAAGAGGTCGTCTCGCCCGTATATTCCACCGTCTTGAACCGATAGGCGGAAAGATAGCGGGATACGAGTTCCTTGGCCTCCGAGGGGGTGACCTCTTCGAGGGAGCGCAGTTGGTTTTCGCCAACATTGCCGTGTCCCGCGAAGGGAGCATCGGAAATTTCCTCGCTCTTCTCGTGCGCCATCTTGCCCATTTCGCCGAAACGCTGGGAGATATCGCCCGCATTGCCGTTTACAAAGTCGGTGAAGTCACCCGCATCGAGGTGGGTCGCAAGTTCGTTGAGTTCGCCGTAGAGTTGGGAGTTGATCTCATACAGTGCGGCGGCCGTGCGCATCTGGCTCTCGGTGATGGGCTCCCCCGCCGCCAGACGGCCGAGGAGCATGCTCGCATAGCGCCCCGTCCTGTTGACGAAGGAAGAGATGTCCGTGCCCGTCGCCTGATCGACGGGGATGCGCTCCAAGGCGCTCTCCATGAGGGCGGTATCCACGAGGACGTCGGTAAGCAGCCGCCTCTGTTCATCCGCACCCGCCGAGACGCGGAGCTTGGAGAGGTTGTTTTCCATATCCTCGGAGACGGAGACCATCTCGTAGAGGGTGGAACGGTAGCCGTTCTCGGAAGCCGTCTGCATGCCGTTCATCTCGAACGCGCCGTAGGTGACGACGGTCGCAAGGGCGAGGCAGGCGACGCCGAGGGAGATGACCGCCGCGAGCCAGCCGCCGAAGCCGCGCCTGTTGGCCTTGCGTTCCGTTTTCTGTTCGCGCCTGTGCTTTTTATCCGAAGCCCTGCGCGCGTGTGCGGCCTGACGCGCCTTGTGCCTATCCTCCCGCGCCTTCTGGCGGGCGGCGGCGCGCTGCTTTTTGAGCGCGATGCGCTCTTTCTTCTCGCGGGCGATGCGCTTCTGTTTCTCCGCCTTGGTCTCGTTTTTGAGCATCTCGCGGCGGGCGATCTTCTCGGCGCGGCGCTCGATCTTCTTCTCGCGGATGGCGGCGCGCTTTTCGAGCTTGGCCTGTTTGCGCTCGGCGCGCTTCTTGGCGACAAGCTCCTTGCGGGCGAGCTTCTTCGCCTTCAACGCCGCCTTCTTCTCTATCTTTTTCTGTTTGAGTTCGGCCTTTTTGAGCGCCTTCTCCTCCTTCTTGGCGGCCTTTTCTTTCGCCTTATCCACCCGCCTGTCCGCGGCGGCGTGCTCCTTCTTCTCCGCCTTGGAAAGTGCCTTCTTCGTGCTCTTCTTCACGGCGGGTTTTTTTACGGTGTTTGCCGTTTTTTTGGTCGTCTTGGTGGTTTTCTTGGGCGCGTCCACTTGCTCGGCGGAGATCTTCTTTTCCACCGTCTCTACCTTCTCCGCGCCGCTCGATACGTTCT
>CANRFK010000014.1 GCA_947629875.1 uncultured Clostridia bacterium | reverse complement strand
GGGGAGACGAGCGCGAGCCCGCCCTTGCCGTCGTCGGCGCACAGGATCATGCCCTCGGAGAGCACGCCGCACAGCTTCACGGGCTTCAAGTTGGTGACGACGACGACCCGCTTTCCCACCATCTCCTCGGGGGTGTAGAATTTGGCGATGCCCGAGACGACCGAGCGCACTTCCGCCCCGATTCTCACCGTCTCGTGCAGCAGTTTTTCGCTCTTTGCGACCTTTTCGCACGCGATGACCTCGCCCACTTTGAGTTCCACTTTGCCGAAGTCGTCGATGGAAATCTCGGGCTTTTTCGCACACGCCTCTGCGCTCGGCGCCCCTTTTTGGGGGAGCTCCCGCGTAGCGGGTGAGGGGGTTTTCTTCACCGCCTTCTCCACTTCGGCGAGTTCCTTTTTGATGTCGATGCGCGGGAAGATGGGCGGCAGTTTTACGACCTCCGCGCCCTCATGGAGCGCGCCGAACTTCAAAGTATCGAACCCCGCATTTTCGTCGCACGAAAAACTCTTCAGAATGAGCGCGGGCGCCTTGGTGAGGAACGGCTTCAACAGGATGGCACAGATTCGGCACACCTCGGCGAGGTTGTATAAAACGGCTCCCAGCCGCACTTTCTTCGTCTCGTCTTTGGCGAGGATCCACGGCGTCGTCTCGTCGATATATTTATTCGCGCGCGCAACGAGGGCAAACACCGCCTCCAAGGCATCGGGGGCGTTGAGCCGCGCCATCGCGTCCTTCACTCTTTCAAACGCGCCGTCCGCCAGCGCGATGAGTTCGCCGTCCGTTCCCTCGAGCGCACCCCGCGCGGGAAGTTTTCCGCCGAAGTTCTGTACGATCATCGCCGCCGTGCGGGAGACGAGGTTTCCGAGGTCGTTTGCAAGGTCGGCATTCACGCGGAGCAAAAACCGCTCCGTCGTGTATTCGCCGTCCGAGCCAAACGGAATTTCGCGCAACAGGTAATAGCGCACCGCGTCCGCGCCGTAGCGTTTGACGAGTTCGTAGGGGTCGGTGAGTTCGGGGCGGGCGTTCTCCTTGCTCTTGGAGAGCTTCTCGCCGCCGATTAAAAGCCACCCATGCCCGTAAATTTGCTTGGGCAAGGGCTCGCCGAGCGCCATCAGAATGGCAGGCCAGATGATGGCGTGGAAGCGCACGATCTCCTTGCCCACCAAATGCAGGTCGGCCGGCCAATACTTTTTATAGAGTTTGTCCTCCGCGCCGTAGCCGAGCGCCGTCACGTAGTTGGAGAGCGCGTCGATCCACACATACGCCGTATGCTTGGGGTCGAAGGGGAGCGGCACGCCCCACTTCACCGTGGTGCGGGAGACGGAGAGGTCTGTAAGCCCCGCCTTTAAGAAGTTGTTCACCATCTCGTTGACGCGCGACTTGGGCTGCAAAAATTCGGGGTGCTCCTCGTAGTGCTTGAGGAGCGCGGGCGCATATTTGGAAAGGCGGAAGAAGTAGCTTTCCTCCTTTTGAAGGGTCACGTCCCTGCCGCAGTCGGGGCACTTGCCGTCCACGAGCTGCGCCTCCGTCCAGAACGATTCGCACGGCGTACAGTAGTAGCCCTCATACTCGGCCTTGTAAATATCGCCGCTCTCGTAGAGTTTCTGATAGATATATTGCACCGCTTTTACGTGGTCGTCGTCCGTCGTGCGGATGAAGCGGTTATATTCTACATCGAGAAGCCGCCACATATCCTTGAGTTCGGCAACGAGCGGATCGATGAATTCGCGGGGGGTGATGCCGCGCTTGGCGGCCTCCTTCTCCACCTTTTGGCCGTGCTCATCGGTGCCCGTGAGGAAAAAGACGTCCTCCCCCATGAGTTTGTGGAAGCGCGCCAAGGCGTCGCAGATGACCGTCGTGTAGCAGTGGCCGATGTGCCAGTTGCCGCTCGGATAGTAGATGGGCGTCGTGATGTAGTACTTCTTTGCCATATTTTACCTCGTTTTTTCCATTATAGCGCAAGTTACGGGAAAAGTAAAATCATTTTGCCCCACTTTCCCTCATACCGACCGCGCCATACAATAATGTCATGTCGACCGAAGACGTAGCCGAAGCGGAGACATCTCTATCTTATTTTTCATGAGATTTCTCCACGCGCCGCTTACGCGGCTTGGTCGAAATGACAGAAGGGGGGTAGGGGGAGCGGAAAACCTGCCCCTCCTCCCCCCAATTTTCAAAAATTTGCCCGTACCGCTTGCAAAATTTCCGCCCCCCGTGGTAGAATGAACTTGCGACACAATAGAATACTAACCATATAAAGATACAACGGCATCGGTGTATCCTTTTGCCTTATATGGTTAGTTATTGTGTCGCAACAATTCGGGGATACTCGAAGCGGGCGCCTCGGATTGAGGCGTCCTTATTTTTTACGGATTTTTTCCAACAGCGCACCCCCCCCCGTCATTTCGACCGAAGTGAGCGAAGCGAACGAAGTGGAGAAATCTTAAAAAATAAGCCACCAACACCCGCAAAAAAACAAAAAGGAGAAAGCAAACATGAAACGCAAATTTTTAACTGTTCTGCTCGCGCTCGTCGCAGTGCTCTGCCTCTGCCTCGGCTTCGCCGCCTGCGGCGACGATGGCAGCGAAGATGAGGGTGGCGGCACCGAACAGGGAAGCGGCGATGGGGGAACCGGAAGCACCGAGAATGACGGGCATGAGCACGTCTACACCGCGGAAAATAAGTGCTCCGTCTGCGGTAAGGAGTGGGAGTATACCGAAGGGCTTGAATATTCCTACGATCAAACAGCGGATACCTATACCGTAACGGACATCGGCACAGCGGCCGGGAACATTATAATTCCCTACGGACACGAAGGCAAATTTGTAACAAAAATCGGGGCCGGAGCCTTTGAGGCTTGTACTTTGCTTACGGGCGTTACCATCCCTGACAGTGTGACGGAAATCGAAAAAGTGGCGTTCAGCGCCTCTAATCTTGCCACTTTGACGCTTGGGAACGGGCTTACCAAGATTGGCTATGGCGCATTTTTTAATTGTCGCAACCTTGCGGGGGAAATAAAGATTCCGGACGGTGTGACCTCTTTAATGGAAGGCGCTTTCATGAACTGTGACAAACTTACAAAGATGACGATTGGAAACGGCGTCACGACCATCCACCTGTGCACCTTTTCGAATTGCCTTCGCCTTACGCAGGTCGTCATCGGAAACAATGTATCCCACATCGAAACAGATTATACCGAAGTTGGAAAAAGCTGTGATGAAGAGGGCATCGGAAGATTTGTTGTACCGCAGACGATGCAAGGAACAGGGTGTTCAGCATTTGAAAATTGCAGAAACCTTTGGGAAGTGTGGAATTTCTCAAAGTTGGATATTCAAACGGGCTCAGACGAACATGGTCGGGTTGCAACTTCCGCCAAATATGTTTATACGACAAATGAAACGAGTAAGCAGACGATAACGGACGATGGATACATATTTTATGAAGATGGAGAAGAAGTTTACCTGCACCAATATTGCGGAAATCAAACCACGTTGACTCTTCCTGCAAAATCCCCAGGCGGAAAAAATTATGCTATTTATCAATCTGCGTTTTCCTCTCGCTCTTCGCTTACGAACATAGCCCTTTCCGTCGGCGTGACCGAAATCGGTGATCTGGCGTTTGCATTTTGCACCGGGCTTACAGGCATCACGGTTCCCGAAGGCGTGACCAAAATCGGCGAAGAGGCGTTTTCGTTTTGCACCGAACTTACAGGCATCACGATCCCCGAAAGCGTAACCATAATCGGCGAAGGGGCGTTTGCCAACAGCGGACTTACAAGCATTGAGATTCCCGGTGGCGTACTGAAACTCGGAGAGGACGTATTTTATGGGTGCAACGCACTTACAGACATTACCGTTTCCGACGCCAATCCGAATTACAGCGATGAAGGCGGGATTTTGTATAACAAAGTAAAGACGGAAATTGTAGCCGTGCCGCAGGGCATCAGGGGAACAATCGTTCTTCCGGGTAGCGTGACCTCGATTGGTGACTATGCGTTCTCTAACTGTACTTTGCTTGCAAATATCACCATCCCGGAAGGCGTGTCTTCCATTGGTGACTATGCGTTCTCTAACTGTACTTCGCTTACAAATATCACCATCCCGGAAGGCGTACCTTCCATCGGTAACCATGCGTTCTCTAACTGTACTTCGCTCATAAATATCTCCATTCCGGATAGTGTGACCACGATTGGGGACAGCGCGTTTCGGGGTTGCGACGAGCTGACGGATATACAATTCAAAGGCACGGTGAAAGAGTGGCAGGCGATAAAAAAGGAATATAATTGGGATAGCAGTACCGCCGACTACACCGTGACGTGCACGAATGGGACGGTCAAAAAAGACGGGACGGTGACATATTTTGAATAAGGTGGAGATTTCTCCACGTCGGTCGAAATGATATAATTGTATGTGCCCCGTGGCGATTGCACGGGGCGCTTTTCGTTTTCCCCCACGCATATCCGCGTGCGGACAATCATATATACAACCATGAACGCCGTGTTTGCGGCGGTGTTTGTTTTGTCCGCCGCCCTCTTCCTCCTCACCGACCCCGAGGGCTTTCTGCCCGCCCTGCTTGCGGGGGGCGAAAAGGCCGCAACGCTGTCGCTTTCGCTCCTCGCCGCCTACTGCGTGTGGCTGGGCTTTTTCAAGGTTTTGGAGAAGAGCGGCCTCTCGGAAAAGCTTTCCCGCCTCGTCTATCCCGCCGCCCGCCGTCTCTTCCGCTCCGACGACAGGGAGGCGCTCATGCTCGCCTCACAAAATTTATCGGCAAACTTTTTGGGGCTCCCGGGCGCGCCCACGCCCCTCGGCATCAGGGCGACGGCCGCCTTTGAAAAAAGCGGCAACCGCTACGCCTCGGACATGCTCTTCGTCTTGAACGCGACGAGCCTCCAGCTTCTCCCCACCACCGTCATTGCCCTACGCCTTGCGGCGGGCTCTTCCTCCGCCGCCGATATCCTCCTGCCCACGCTGCTTGCGACCCTCTTTTCCACCGCATGCGGCGTATTTCTCCTCATGCTCTTCTCGAAAAAGCGCCCCCATTCCGCAAAAACCGCACCCCATCCCCGCAAAATGCGCGCCCGACGCCTAAAACGATGAAGTACTTCGCCCTCATCATCCCACTTATTTTTCTCGTCCTCTTCGTCTTTGCCCTCGTCAAAAAAATCAAGCTCTACGATACTTTCACGGAGGGCGTGAAGGAGGCAATTCCCCTCGTTCTCTCCGTCTTTCCGTACCTCGCGGCGATGCTCATGCTCTCCGAACTCTTCGAGCGTAGCGGCCTCTCCGCCGCCCTCACTTCCTTTCTCGCCCCCGCCTTCCGCTTTCTCGGCATTCCGCCCGAGATCGCCAAGCTCGTCCTCCTCAAGCCCTTCTCGGGGAGCGGCTCCACCGCGCTCCTCTCCGAAATTTTCGCAACCTACGGCGCGGACAGCTACATCGCCCGATGCGCCGCGGTGTGCTACGGTTCGAGCGAGACCGTCTTTTACATCTCCGCCGTCTACTTCGCGGGCACGGGGCGCAAAAACCTCGTAAAGCCCATCGCCGTTGCATTGATTTCTAATTTTTTGAGCGTTCTGCTCGGCTGTTTTTTATGCCGCATTCTGTAAAAAAGGTCGCTTTGTAAAATATTTCAACTTTGCGGATTTTTGATGAAAAATAATCACAAGACCTGTGATGCAATGAATAAAATCGGATTTTTATAAATTTTTTCGTCAAATATTTTACTTTTATAAAAATGGCTTGTATAATAGAGGCATAAACAGCGGAAACGCCCAACATCACTCATAATTTTCCCCCTTATCATAGCAAAACCCCTCGGAGCGCGAGTTTCGGGGGGTTTTGCGTATTTGTTTTGTGTGGCGTCTTTCTCCGCAATGGGGTGGGCGTCACGAGCTATGCGATCGACGGAAGGGGTGTCGCTTATAATGCGGTGATGTTTCTGCTTCGCTCGACATGGCGAACAGACTGACACCCCCTCACCGCCTGCGGCGGAGCTCCCCCTCAAGGGGGAGCCAAGATCCCCCCATTTTTTCTCTACCCATCTTACATTTTTCTCCGCCGTCGGCTACGGTCTCTTTTGAACCACGCGACGATCGCGTGAGTTTCGTATACCAATGAACGCGCGGACACCGAAACGCCCGCCGCGGCTCTGTGCCGCGGAAGAGGCGCCATGCGCGCCCGCCTGCCCGCAATAAAAAGCGGAAGAGGGGAGCGCCGCGGCCTCCCCTCTTTTTATGCTCATTTTTTATGTTTTCTCATTTATGTTTTCTTTTTTTGCCTTCTCTTGATCGCTGTTATAATCTACCTTATAATCTTTTTTTACTCTCGTACCCTCTTACTCTCTTATCCACCCTCTCTTACTTTCTCTGTCCCACTCTTTCTTATTCTCCCTTTTATACCCTCTCATAATTTCTCTGCCCCACTCTTTCTTCCGCCTTCTCTTCTGCTCTATCTTCTACTTTCTCTCACACTTCCTCTTACTCTTTTCCTTTATCTCTCTACCCCTTTTCCTTACTTCCTATTATATTATCTTTCTTGATCTCTCTTTTCTTGCTTTTTTCCGCGCTTTTTTTCGCGGTACAGTTTGCCCCGCGGGTCGGTGCACTCCGCGCACACGAGAAGCAGCGCGTACAAAATTCCCGGGCCGATGTTGAAAAAGTTGCAGTCCAAAAGGCTGGTGAGAAGCAGCGCGGCGACGCAGAAAAAGGCAAACGTCTTGGCGGCGGTGGGCTTTCTGAAGAAGAGAACGAGCGTTGCGGTGCGGTGACAGAGGTAGAGCATGAGGGCGACCGCGCCGCCGCTCGCCAAGAGTTGCAGCACGGTGTTGTGCGCGCGCGGCGGAATGAACGCCCCCGCGGGCGCCTCTACGTATTGCAGTGCGTCGCCGTCCGCGAGAAGCGCCCCGGGCGTCTTGTAAAAGCCGACGCCGAAGAAGGGATGGGCGCGGAAGGTCGCCCAGCATTTTTTGTAGATCTCGATGCGCCCCGAATCGTTCATCCCCCCCTCGATGAGGGAATGGAAGAGCGCCTGCACCTCGTTGTGCCATGCCGCAAACGCCACCCCGACGGCGATCGCAAATGCGCCGAAAACGACAGCGTTCCACAGTTTTTGCCACTTTTTGGAGAGGATGAGCACCGCAACGATGCAGGCGAGGAACACGGCGGCGCCGAAGAGGATGGAACTGCGGCTCTGCGTGAGGACGACGCCGAGGAAGAAGAGGCACCCGACGACGGAAAAGATCCATCCGTGTTTTTTGGTGGCGGCAAAGTAGAAGGGCGCGGGCATACACATCGCCATGATGCACCCCACGTTGTTGTAGACGCCCCAACCCGTAAAGAGCGCCTCCCGCCTCACAACACCCTCCGCGATCACCCCGGGAAGAAAGTACATGCCCACCACTTCGGCGAGCATGCCGACCCCCGCCGCGGTGAACACGACAGCGAAATAGCTCGCCTTCACGGTGCGCCAATCCACGGTATAGTAGAAGAAGAAATAGAACGCGCTGAGAGAGACGATCTGCACAAACCCGTAGAGCACGGTGTTGAAGGCATAGAAGCCCGAAAACACGCCGCCGAGCAGATAGGCGACGCCGAGCGCCAAAAAGCTCACCGCAAGTTTGGGGATCCGCTTTTTGGGCAGTTCTCCCACCGAGACGATGATCCGCCCGATAAACAAAACCACCCCGATCGCAAGGATCACGGCGAGTTGGAGGTAGGTATCGGGGCGCAAAAATGCGGAAGTTTCGGGGTTGAAGCCGGGATTGTTCCGCGCGGAAAAGGTCATATACCCGCAACAGGCGATGGGCATGATGCCGAGGGCGTCCTCGCAAAGCAGGATGCACGCCGTGCCGAGCACGAGATAGATGTAGTAGACGGGAAGTTCCAGTGCAAACAGCTCGGAGACCGCCATGAGCGCCGCGATGAGTGCGCAATAATAGGGAGAACGGAAAAACGTGCGCACGAGGTGCACGAATTTTTTGTTCTGCAATTTGGGAAAGGCGGAGACGAGCATAAAAAAATTATAACAAGGTTGCGTGAAGTTTGCAACTTTTTTTCGCACACGTGTGCGAAATTTGTCGCGGCGGCGCGCTTACATGCCGAGGGTCTCTTTATAGAGTGCGCTCTTGGGGACGCCTCTGTCGCGGGCGGCGCGCTTCAACGCCTCTTTTTTATCCAATCCCTCGTCGAGATACGCCTGCACGTGTTCGCGCGGGGAGAGCGCGCACAGCGGATTTTCCCGCGCCTCCGCCCCCTCCACGAGCAGCACGTACTCCCCCCGCTTCTCGCCGGGGAGCCCCTCTTTGAGGGAGAACGCCGCGCTCTCCTCGTGAATTTTGGTGATCTCCCTAACGGCGCAGGCGCGGCGGTCGCCCAAAACTTCCGCCATATCGGTGATGTACCCGTCCACATCCTGCGGGGCGCAGTGAAAGACGAGCGTCGCGCGCGAGGAAGCGTACTCCTCCAAGACGGCGCGGCGCTCCCCCTTTTTATCGGGCAAAAAACCCAAAAATGTGAACCTGTCTGCGGGAAATGCGGAGAGCACGAGGGCGGAGAGCGCGGCGTTTGCCCCCGGGAGCACGGTGTATTTTTCGCCCGCCTCCTTTAAGATGCGGCACACTTCCCGCCCGGGGTCGGAGATGACGGGCATGCCCGCATCCGAGACGACGGCGACGCGCTTGCCCTCCCGCGAAAGTGAGATCATCTTCTCCGCCGCCTCCCGCTCGTTGAACTTGTGGCAGGAAAGAAGCGGCTTCTTGATCTCATACGCCGTGAGCAGTTTGAGGGTATGGCGGGTGTCCTCGCAGAAGATGACGTCCGCCGCTTTGAGTTCCTCGAGGGCACGGAGGGTGATATCCTTCAAATTTCCGATGGGCGTTGCCACAAAACTTATCATACTTTCTCCAAAACCGCACAAACGTTGTGCGAAATCGCTATTTTTCGTTGTACGCTTCGGGGAGAACATCCAGCCCGCTCTTTCCCCCCTTCACGGCGGCGACGAGGGCGAGGTAGGGTTTTTTGCCCCGCTTGCCCGCCACGAATTGCAACTTCTTGGGCTCCAACCCGTGGGCGCGGAGGGCGGAAATGAGCTCCGCAAGCCTGTCCGCGCGGAAGGAGAGCGCAAACCGCCCGCCGAATTTCAGGCAGCGGGAGGCGGAGGAACACAGCTCGTCCAGCGTGAGTTCGAGCTCCTTTCTGCATGCGGCAGATGTCTTTTTCTCGAACCCGTCGCCCTGCCGCTCGTAGGGCGGATTGCAGAGGATGAGCGAGAACGCCTCGGGGTACCTTGCGGGCGCGTCCTGCACGCGCATGTTCTCCACGGAAAACGCATCTCCGAGGCCGTTGAGCTCCACCGTCTTTTCGGCGAGGGCGCACATCCGCTCGTCCATTTCAAAGAGGGTCACGCCGTTTATGCCCGTATTCTCGGCGAAAAAGTGCAGCCCCACGATGCCGCCGCCCGCGCAGAAA
Source organism: uncultured Clostridia bacterium (assembly GCA_947629875.1). Lineage (GTDB taxonomy): Bacteria > Bacillota > Clostridia > Christensenellales > Borkfalkiaceae > Gallimonas. Next base: position 7,594 of record CANRFK010000014.1, on the reverse strand, counting down.
TCGGCGACGCGTTCCCCCTTTTTCGCCCGCAAAAAGCGCGCGAGAAGCACCGCGTCCGAGGTGAAGCGGTACAACCCGGTGTCCTGTACAATTTGATATCCGCCGCAAAGAAGGGGCTCCGTCACTTGCATTTTTCGTAAAAAAGCAAAGGCGCAGCCTGAGCCGCGCCTTTTCTTGTTGAACCTTACTCCGCGGTGATCGCGCCGACGGGGCAACCGTCCTCGCATGCGCCGCAGTCGATGCAGGCGTCGGGATCGACGACATACGTCGTATCGCCGGGTGCGATCGCGCCGACAGGGCAGGTATCCGCACACGCGCCGCAGGAAATGCAAGCATCCGAAATCTTGTGAGCCATAATTCGACCTCCGTTAAAATCTTATGCGTATTATATCACATCTTTGTCAGTTCGTAAAGTACTTTTTTGATTATTCTGAAATTTTGTCGCCGTCCCCGTCGTCGTCCTCGTCCTGCGCCGCGCCGCCGGCGAATTTGATTTCCTTGACGGGAAAATCGCGGTACAGGAGCGCGCCCTCTTTCTCTATCTTGACGCGCACCGTCATTTTCAGCATGTCCGTGGAAATGACCGCGCCCTTCCCCTCGGGCGTCTCGACGGTGGAGCCCATCTTGGGCATCTTCTTGAACGCCTCGGCGTAGTAGTCGTTCTCGTAGGAGAGGCAGCACATCAGCCGCCCGCACAGCCCCGAAATTTTGCCGGGATTGAGGGAGAGCCCCTGGTTTTTCGCCATCTTGATGGAGACCTTTTTGAGCTCGGGCATACAGCTCGCGCAGCAGCACACTCTGCCGCACGGCGCAATGCCGCCGAGGATGCGCGTCTCGTCGCGCGCGCCCACCTGTTTGAGTTCGATGCGGATGTGGAAATAGGAGGCGAGATCCTTGACGAGTTCGCGGAAATCCACGCGGTTCTCCGCCGTGAACGTGAAGATGACCTTGCTCCCGTCGAAGGTAAACTCGCAGTCGATGAGCTTCATGTTGAGCTTATGCGCCTCGATCTTCTCGCGGCAGACGCGCATGGCCTCGGGGCGGCGCGCCTCGTGCTCCGCGACGATCGCAAGATCCTTCTCGTTGGCAATGCGCAGAATGGGCTTCAAGGGCTGGGTGATCTCACTCTCCTTCGCCTCGTAGGCGGGATCGACGACAATGCCGTATTCCACGCCGTGCGACGTTTCCACCACGACGCCCTGCCCCTTTTTTAGCTCCTGTTTGGCGCTGAAAAAATAGGGCTTGCTGTTCTTGAATTTGATTATGACAACCTTTTCCATACTTCCTTCTCCTTGCCGATGGCGACGGCGAGCGCCAGCGCGCACTGCGGAAAGTTGGCATTGAAGCCGATCTCCCGCTCCGCGCCCTGCGTAAGTTCCACGGCGCGCCAAAGTGCGCCTGCGGGGTAGCGTTTTGCGATGCGCGCCGTCTCTCCCCGCCGTTTGGCAAACTGCGCCTGCCCGTTTGCGATCATCATCGCATCGCGTAAGACCTGCATGAGCGCCGCAAAGAACGCGCGCTTGTCCTCCTTGTCCGAGAGCGCCCTGCAAAATTTTTCGGGCTCGTCGGTCAAAAGAAATTCCTCCGCGAGGCGGAACTCCTTGCCGCCATCGAGAAGCAGGCTCTCCGCAACCGAATACAGCCCGCCGCTCGCCGCCGCGGCCTCTTCGATGCCCGCAGCCCCGCCGTGTTCCCGCCCCAGCGCCGCCGCCACGCGTTCCTCCGCAAAGGGGGGCACCGCAATCTTTATCGCGCGCGACAGAATGGTGGGGAGCACGGGGTGCTCGCTGGTCGCGCCGATGAGGAAATACACGCCCTCGGGCGGCTCCTCGATGACTTTTAAGAGTTTGTTCTGCACGAGGGGCGTCACCGTGTGGAAGGCGTCCAGAACGAACAGCTTTTTGCCCTCCTCCACGGGGCGCAGAATGCTCTCGTCGATGATGCGCCCGCCGAGTTCGGCGTTGAGTTTGCCGCCCGCCTCGGGGAAGATGAGGCAGTCCGAGAAGTGCTCTTCGCCGATGAGCCGCGCCGTACGCGAGCCGTCCGCCGCGGAGAAAAACGCCTTGGCGCACTCCTTCAAGAGGGTGCGCAGGAGCTTTTCATCGGGAAAGACGACGAGCGTCGCGTGGGGCAATGTGCCCCTCCCGGCGTCCGCCTGCATCCGTCTGTATGCGTTTGTCTCCCGCAAAAGAGATATCATACTTCTCCGTACATGGGAATGGCGCCAACAGGCGCATCCTCCGCCACCTCTGCCCGCGGCAAGTCTTTCGCGAGCCGCACGAGCTTTTTGAGCTCCCGCGCCTTGGTGCAGGGCGAGAGATAGAACATGAGATAGTTTCCGTCGTTGAATTCGGGATATACGCCGCGTTCTTCCAAAAACCGCTCTGCCGCCCCCGTATCCGCAAACGGCACGAGAATTTTCGTCCAATCGGCGTTGTTTTCCGCCCCCATGTCACGTTTTGCCTCTTCCGCCGCCAATTCGATCTCCTCGTTGCGGGGGAACTTCACGGCGTACTCCACGCTCGCCATGATGGGATAGGAGGGCGACGTGGTGCGGAATTTTACGACGCTGCTTTGAAGGGCGTCCGCCCACGTTGCATTCGCCGAGACGACGGCGCCCTGCGTGAGCGCGGGGAGGGACTTATGCACGCCGTCCACCCACAGATCGGCGTACTTTCCCGCGTAGTGTTCGGTGAAGTGCAGATGGCTCCCGTGCGCGCCGTCCACCGCGAGCGGCTTTTTCTGTTCGTCGCACAGCCGCCGCGCCTCTTCGAGGAGGGCGAAAAATCCGTAGTAATCGGGGGAAGTGAGAAGCAGCGCATCCGCCCCATCAAGGGCGGTTTTCATGGCCTCCGCGGAGGGCTGGACGGGGATCCCCCGCACCGTTTCCTGCACAACGGGCACAATTTCGACGCCGAGCGCGCCGCACGCGTGCAACACGCTGGGATGCGAAAACGCGGGCACGGCGAGTTTTTTTACGCCCCCCGCCCGCATGGCGTCCACCATGGAAAACACGCCGCACGTGCTCCCGTCCGTCAGAAGGAAACTGCGCGCGGCGCCCAAAATCCGTGCGACGTCACGCTCCGCCGCCGCGAGCACGCCCTTTGGAGAGACGAGGCAGTCGGAATACGGAAGTTCCGTGATATCCGCGCCCGCCCGCTTGTGCCCCGGGGTGTGAAAGGAGATGTGCCTTTTCTGTGCGCGGAGCATTTCCGCAATGTGCAAGGTCATGGCGCGTAGTGCTCGGCGAGATATTTGAGGCAGGTGACCGCCTCGTACTTCAAATCGCCGCGGCCGTCGTTGGTCTTCCCCTCCTCGTAGGGTTCGCCGCCGTTGTTGTAGATGAGAAAGACCATCTTGTCGTGCATGGGCTTTTTCTCCGCATCCTTGTAGTACACGAGGTCGGAGAGGTTCGTGAGCTTTCCGAGGCTCACCCCCGCCTTATATTCCCGCACGTCCGAAGTATAGGTGACGAAGGGGAGCAGGCCGTCGTCCTGCCCCAGCCCGCGGCCGAGGAGGTAGAGATAGTCGCTGCGGAGCGCGGTGAGCCGCGCCTTTTCATCCTCGATGCCCGCCGCGATCTGCTTTGCGGTGCGGTAGCGGTTCTTGTTGTTGGGCCCGTCCACATTGCGGGCGCGGAAACACGCCTCCACCTCGCTCTCGTTGAGAACGGGCGCCTCCCGCCAATTTTCGCCGAAGAAGCGGGCGAGGTAGCTCTCGAGCCCCTCGAAGTATTCATCCGCCGCGTAGAACATGCCGAGCGTCTCGTCCGAACTTCCCGCCGCACGGCCGATCCCCATCTTGACGAGATTGGCAAACGACGAAACCTTGCCCTCGGCGGCATAGTCCGAGACGATGACAACGGAGCCCTCGCCCGAACTGCGGCGCGCCGAATAGGCGGCGCCGTCCATCATGCCGCTGCCGAAACTGTCCGCGCGGACGGTGAGCACGTCGTACGAGAGGCGCTCATCGAGCGCATCGGAGAGGGTCGCCATATCCGCGCCGTATCCGTATTCGCCGTAGAAATGAACGATGAACTTCTGGGCGCGCGCGGGGCGCACCTTTACCATCGTAAAGAACAGGACGAGCCCCACGATCGCCGCGGCGATCGCGCACAAAATTTTCAGCCAATCGTAGGAAAGCATGTTCCCGAGGCGATGTTTTGTGACCCGTGCGTCCACTTTCTCTCCTTATCTCTCGGCGCGGAAAAAATTCCGCGCCGCAATGTTTATTTCTTGGGTTTCATGGTGGGGAACAACAGCACGTCGCGGATGCTCGCACTGTCGGTGAGCAGCATCACGAGGCGGTCGACGCCGAGCCCCAACCCGCCCGTGGGAGGCATGCCGTATTCGAGGGCATTCAAAAAGTCCTCGTCCACTTCGGCATTGGCGCCCTGCGCGCGCTTGCGTTCGGCCTGCGCCTCCATGCGGCGGCGCTGGTCGATGGGGTCGTTGAGTTCGGAGAACGCGTTGCCCATCTCCATGCCGAGCATGAAGTACTCAAACCGCTCCGTCATCGCGGGATCGTCGGGCTTGCGCTTGGCGAGCGGCGAGATCTCCACGGGATATTCATAGATGAAAGTGGGCTGGATAAGTTTGTCCTCGACGAACGCATCGAAGAAGGCGGCGAGGATGTGCCCCTTGGTCGTCTTGCCCTTTTCGAGCTCCACACCCCTTTCGTCGGCAATTTTCTGCGCCTCTTCGTCGGAGGAGATCTCGGCAAAATCGACGCCTGAATATTTCTTCACCGCCTCGGTCATGGTGAGTTTTTCCCAATGGCCGAAGTCGAGCTCGGTGCCCTGATAGTTCACCTTCGTCGTCCCGCAGGCGCGCTCGGCGACGAAGCGGTAGAGCTCCTCCACGAGATCCATCATCGCGTGAAAATCGACATACGCCTCGTAAATTTCCACTGTGGTGAACTCTGGGTTGTGCTTCTGGTCCATGCCCTCGTTGCGGAAGATGCGCCCCATCTCGTACACCCTCTCGAAGCCGCCCACGATGAGCCGCTTCAAGTACAGCTCCGTCTCGATGCGGAGGTACATATCGAGGTCGAGGGCGTTGTGGTGCGTCTTGAAGGGGCGGGCGTCCGCGCCGATCTCGAGGGGCAGCAGAATGGGCGTCTCGGCCTCGTAGAAGCCGCGGCCGTCCAAAAATTCGCGGATGGCGGAGATCACCTTCGCCCGCTTATAGAACGTCTCCCTCACATCCTCGTTCATGATGAGGTCGAGGTGGCGCAAACGGTACTTCATGTCCACATTCTGAAGTCCGTTGTACTTCTCGGGCAGGGGCAGGAGCGCCTTGGTGAGCATCTCGATGGAAGTCGCGTGCACGGTGACTTCGCCCGTCTGCGTCTTGAATACGAAGCCCTTCACGCCCACGATATCGCCGATATCGTAGTCCTTTTTGTACGAGGCGTACTCCTCCTCGCCCACGTCCTGCCGCGTGACGTAAATTTGCAGCTGCCCGTCGCGGTCGGCAAGGTGCGAAAAGGAGGCCTTTCCCATGATGCGGCGGGACATCATCCGCCCCGCAATGCACACCTCTTTGCCCTCGAACGCCGCGAAGTTCTCCTTCACCTCGCGGGAGCGCGCGGTGACGGGGTACTTGGTTTTAAGATAGGGGTTCTTCCCCTCTGCGGTGAGCTTTGCAAGTTTTTCGCGGCGCACCTGTGCCTGCTCGAAGAGCTCCTGCTCGCCGCCCGTTCTGTTTTCTTCCATACTTGTATCAGTCGATGCCCAAAATTTTGAGATAGTATTCGCCGTCGGGCGCCTTCACGGAGACGACCGCGCCCTTCTTCTTGCCGAGAAGGGACGCCCCCACGGGGGATTCGTTGGAGATGATGTTGTGGATGGGGTCGGCGCCCGTCGTGCCCATGATGGTGTACGTCTCCTCGTCGGAGTACGCCGCGGCAACGTACATGTTGCCCTTCTTCTCCACTTCCTGCACGGTGACCTTGGAGCCGATATGCACCACGGAGTTATCGTCGCTCTCCTCGATGATCTGCGCGTTCTTGATCTGATAGCCGAGTTCGAGGATTTCGCCCTCGTTGGCGGCCTGCTCGTTGCGCGCCGCATCATATTCGGCGTTCTCGGAGAGATCCCCGTGACTGCGCGCCTCCTGGATGCGCTCGATGATCTCCGCGCGTTTGACGGTCGTGAGATATTCAAGGCGCTCCTCCGCCTTGCGCTTCTCCTCCTGCGTCATGTAAAAAGTATCTGCCATCTTTCCACCTCTTCTCGCGCCGAAGCGCGTACTTTTCATGAATAAGAGAGACCGTGATTTCCGAAGCGGAAAATCACGGCGTCTCCGATCCTCTGCATTATACCGCTTTTGTGCGGTGTTGTCAACTCGGAATGCGCCCCGCGCTCATTTTTTCCTATTCTTTTGGACAAAATGCGCAATGCGGCGCGCCGCCTCGGTGAGTTCCCGCATGCCCGTCGCGTACGAACAGCGCACGTGATACTGCCCGCACGCGCCGAATGCGCTCCCGGGGACGAGAGCCACCTGCTCCTCTTCGAGCAGCCGCTCCGCAAATTGCTCCCCCGTCATGCCGAGGGGCTCCACCGAGGGAAAGACGTAGAACGCGCCGCGCGGCTCGAAACACGGGAGCCCCGCCTCGGAAAAGGCATTGAGGAGGAACCGCCGCCGCCCGTCGTATTCGGAGCGCATCGTTTCCACCGAGGCAAAGCCGCTCTCAAAACCTCCCGCAAGCGCGGCGATGGCGGCGTGCTGGGAAATGGCGGGCGCGCACAGCGCCGTGTATTGGTGAATTTTCAGCATGGCGGCATCGAGCGCCTTGGGCGCGCTCGTGTAGCCGATGCGCCAGCCCGTCATGGCGAACGCCTTGGAAAAACCGCCCAAAACCACCGTGCGCTCCCGCATGCCGTCAAGCGTTGCGATGGAGACGTGTTCGCCGCCGTAAGTGAGTTCGGCGTAGATCTCATCGGAGATGACGAGAAGGTCGTGTTTTTGGATAATGGGGGCGAGTTTTTCGAGCTCTTCCCTCGTCATGACCGCGCCCGTCGGGTTGTTGGGGTAAGTCAGAATGAGAATTTTGGAATGGGGCGTTATCGCATTTTCCAGCGCCGCGGGCGTCACCACGAAGCCGCTCTCCGCACTGCATGAGATGGCCTGCGCTGCGCCGCCGCACAGCGACACGATGGGCGCGTAGGAGACGTAGGAGGGGTCGGGAATGAGCACGCCGTCGCCCGCATCGCACGTGGCACGGAGGGCTAAATCGATGCCCTCGCTCGCCCCCACCGTGACGATGACGTTCTCCGCGGGGCAATCCACGTGAAAGCGCTCCTCCTCGTAGCGGGAGATGAGGGCGCGGAGCTCCTGCATGCCGCGGTTGCCCGTGTAGTGGGTGTAGCCCCGTTGCAGGGCGCGCACGCCCGCGCTGCGGATCTCCCACGGCGTGACGAAATCGGGCTCGCCCACGCCTAACGAAATGGCGTCCGGCATGCGCTCCACGATATCGAAATATTTGCGGATGCCGCTCGGCTTCAAGCCGCGCGCCGCATCGGTGAGAAAATCTCTCATGCCTGAACGGAGAGCCTCCTGTCCTTTTCGCGCGCCCGCGTGACGGCGCCCTC
>CANRFK010000013.1 GCA_947629875.1 uncultured Clostridia bacterium | reverse complement strand
TCTTGCGGCCGATGCCGACGCCGTCATGCTCATGGTGCGCTATTGCGACAGGGACGCCGCCCGCATGAAAAACGAGACGGAAAAACTCCGCCTCCTCTTGGGGGAGAACGGCCGCGTCACGCGCGAGGTCGTGGAGAGCGAGGTCGCCAAGGATACCGAGTACAAAATTTACGAGCTCACGCAGGCGGCGTCGAGGAGAAACGGCGCCGCGTTCATGGAGATCCTGCACGACCTCACCGAAAAGGGGTTCGATGAATATGCCGCGCTCTCCGCGCTCGCCTCGCACTACCGCACGCTGTACGAGATCTCCAACATGGCGGGCCCGGATGCGGAAATTGCAAAATCGCTCGGCGTCAAGCCGTACGCCGTGCAGAAGAACAGGGAGGCGGCGGCGCGCCTCGGCAAGGAGCGGGTGGAGGAACTCTATTCCCGCCTCTATGCCCTGTCCGCGGGTGCGCGGAGCGGCGCCTATACCAAATCGGGCGCACTTCTTGCCGCCATCGCGAAAATATTTTTCGAATGAGGCAAAATAAGGGCAAAACGCTTTGCTTTTTTGCCCCGAAAAGGATATAATGTAAAAAATGCGTTCCGCAAAGGGGCGGAACGGAAGGAGGGCGTATGAGAGATCCCGCTACGGTCTGGACGAATATCCAAAACGTCTTTACCGACTTCAACTATACGTTTATCCCGCTGGCGCTTCTCTTCTGCCTGCTCGTCTATTTCGTATTCAAGACGCTCGCGGAGAACAACGGCAAAAAGCTCATCCCCGTGTATATCCTCGTGCTCCTTGCAATGGGCGCGGTGGCGGCCTTTTCCGAGAAGTTCGGCACGGATACCTACTTCCTCTTCGTCCTCCTGTTCTCCATGTTCTTCCTCTCCCTCTTCACAATGGAGATAAAGAGGAGCCTCTGGCATGCGGGCAAGCGCACGGCCAAGACGGTGTCCGATTCCCCCGCCCGCACGTCGCAGGTGGCGGCCAAGGCCGATGAATACATCGCGGGCATCTCCAAGGCGGTGCAGTCCCTCTCCAAGAACAACATCGGCGCGCTCATCGTGCTCTCCAATGGGAATTTGCCCAAGGATATCATCGAGAGCGGCGTCGTCCTCAATGCAAAAATTTCCAACCAGCTCATCGAGGGCATCTTCATTCCCAAGGCGCCCCTGCACGACGGCGCCATGGTCATCTACGGCGATAAAATTCAGGCGGCGGGGTGCTTTTTGCCCCTCACCCAGCGCGATTTCCCCAAGGATTACGGCACCCGCCACCGCGCGGGCATCGGAATTACCGAGGTCGCCGACGTCGCCACCATCATCGTCTCGGAGGAGACGGGCATCGTCTCCTACGTCAAGCGGGGCGAGATCACGCGCTACGTCGATTCGGAGGGCTTGAAGCGCTTCCTCAAAGAGTACTACTGGAAAGAATTCAACGCGGAGGGTAAGAAGGCATGAAATTCGGCGAAGTCATGAAGAAAATTTTCACCCAGCACATTGTGCTGAAACTGCTCGCCGCGGTGCTCGCCGTGGCGCTTGCCGTCATCTGCGCCGTCGCATAACAACATGAAGGGTTGTCTCAAAGTCCCGCGGGTGCTTCTTCCGCGGGAGGGATTTGAACGCTGGGCGGTCATCGCCTGCGATCAGTTTACGTCGGACAGGGCGTATTGGCAGCGCGTGGAAAGTTTTGTCGGAACCGCTTCCTCCACGCTGCATTTTATTTTGCCCGAAATTTACCTCGGCGAGGACGATGAGGGTCGCATCGCCGCCATTCACGAGAACATGTACCGCGCCCTCGAGGGGGGCGCCCTCGAAAAGCTCGTCCGCGGGTTTGTCATCACCGAGCGCACCACGCAGTCGGGGATAAGAAGGGGCATCATCGCCGCCATCGACCTCGAACAGTATACAATGGGCAAGGGGGAAGTTTCTCCCATCCGCTCGTCGGAGGAGGTCGTCGCCGCCCGCCTGCCCGCCCGCGTCGCCGTCCGCCGCGGCGCGCCCCTCGAATTTCCCCACGCCATCCTCTTCTACCGCGACAAGAAGGATAAAATCATGCACGCCCTCATGCACGGAGATCTCGAAGTTCTCTACGATTTCGACCTCATGGAGGGCGGCGGCCACATCAAGGGCTACTATCTTCCCGAGGACATCTCCGAGGAGGTCGCCTACGACCTGCACGGCAAGGGGGAACCCTGCTTTGCGGTCGCCGACGGCAACCATTCGGTGGCTGCGGCAAAGGCGTATTGGGAGGAGTTGAAGCCCACCCTTCAGCCCGAGGAACGCCGCACCCACCCCGCGCGCTACACCCTCGTCGAGCTCGTCAATCTGTACTCTCCCGCCGTTATTTTCCACCCCATTCACCGAATTGTCAAGGAAACGGACGCCGCCGCGCTCATTGACTACTTCACGAGAAACGTCAAGTGCAAGCGGGAGGGGAACGTCCTCATCCCCAATTTGCCCGCGGGCGCAGTCGGCGTCGAAAAGACGGACGCCCTCATCGAGGCGTACGTCCGCGCAAACGGGGGCAAGATCGACTACATCCACGGCGAAAAGGAGCTGCGCTCCCTCGCCGCAAACGAGGACTGCGTGGGCATTCTATTGAAGCCGCTCGATAAGGACGACTTTTTCGACCGCTTGAAGGGCGGCGGCAACTTTCCCAAAAAGACCTTTTCCATCGGCGAAGGCGTGGAAAAGCGGTACTATTTAGAGGGCAGAGAGATCTCCTATGATTAAGGTCTGCAAATTCGGCGGCACGTCCATGGCGGACGGCATCAACATGCGCCGCGTCGCCGACATCATCCATTCCGATCCCGCCCGCCGCTACATCGTGGTGTCCGCCCCGGGCAAACGTTACGGGGGAGACAGCAAGGTCACCGACCTTCTCTATGAAGTCTGGCACGAGGTGGAGGAGACGGGCTCCGTCGGCGAGGCGTACGCAAAGGTGCAGACGCGCTTTTCGGGCATCGTGCGCGAGCTCGGGCTCGACTACCCCGTCGGGGAAGTCCTCGGCGAGACGGCGCGCGAGATCGAGAGGGAGAAAACCGCCGATTTCACCGCCTCCCGCGGCGAATACCTCGCGGGCAAGATCATGGCGGCGTATTTGAATGTGCCGTTTGTCGACGCGCGCGACGTCATGAAGTTCACCGCCGACGGCAGATTGGACAGCGCCAAAACTTACGCCCTCGTCAAAGATGCCCTGAAGGGCAAGCGCCGCGCCGTCGTGGCGGGCTTCTACGGCGAGACCCCCGAGGGCAAAGTCAAGACGTTCTCGCGCGGCGGGAGCGATATCTCGGGCGCCATCGTGGCGCGCGCCGCGGGGGCGACAATATACGAAAATTGGACGGACGTCAGCGGGTTTCTCGCCTGCGACCCCCGCATCGTCCCTTCGCCCGTCGGCATCCGCGCCCTGTCGTATAAGGAACTGCGCGAGCTCTCCTACATGGGCGCAAACGTTCTCCACAGCGAGTCCATCTTCCCCGTGCGCGAGGCGAATATTCCCATCCTCATCAAGAACACCTTCCGCCCCGAGGACGAGGGCACGGAAATTCTGCCCATCTCCAAGTACCGTTACAGCGGCAGGGTGGTCACGGGCATCGCGGGCAAGAAGAACTTCACCGTCATCTTCATCGAGAAATCCTTGATGAACGCCGAAATCGGCTTCACGTACAGGGTGCTCTCCGCCCTCATAAAGCACAACGTCTCGTTTGAACACATCCCGTCGGGCATCGACACCATGTCCCTCGTCATCGATAGCGACCTGCTCACGGGCGGCGTCCTCGAAGAGCTGTGCGAGGACATCCGCGCGGCGGTACAGCCCGACGCCATGCGCGTGTTCAACGATATCGCCCTCATCGCGGTGGTGGGGCACGGCATGTCCAAGAGCGTCGGCACATCGGCGCGCCTCTTCGATGCCATCGCCCGCGCGGGCGTCAACGTCCGCATGATCGATCAGGGCTCCTCGGAGCTCAACATCATCGTCGGCGTCGATAGCGAGAACTACGAGCGCACCGTTCGCGCCGTCTACGAGGAGTTTTTCCAATAATTTTCCCAAGGAATCATCCCCCCTCCGCGGGGGTTTTTCTTTTGCCCCCTCCATGGGAGGGGGGTAGGGGGGTGGGGCGTTCCCTCCTCCGCGGGGGTTTTTCTTTTGCCCCCTCCATGGGAGGGGGGTAGGGGGGTGGGGCGTTCCCTCATACCGAACTTTCAGCCCGCCGCGCATCGCGCGGCGGGCTGAAAGTGAGTGTATCTTCCCCCAAACGCAGTCCGACCAGCCCCCTTGAATTACCGCGTCATTCTGAACCCCCGTAAGGGGGTGAAGAATCCCGAAAAACGCAGTCCAACCCATCCCCCCCTCTCGGGAGCCCTTCTTGCTTTGCCCCCTCCATGGGAGGGGGTGCCCATAGGGCGGGGGTGGGGCACATTCTCAAACAAAAAACCGCACCCATTGTGCGGTTTTTCCTTTTTATGTACTTTCTTTGTCTCGGTACAGACCCTTCTCCCGTAAAAACTCCTTGATTTTTTGTCCGTCGTTGTAGCCCTTCTCATACAGCCTGTTCAGCGCTTCCCTGTCCTTGTGAAGGGTATCCACACCGCAGGTGTCGTCGGGCGCTATGATGACGAGTTTTCCCTTCTCCGCATATTCCCGCGCAAGGGCAACGCCCTCGTTGTAATGTTGTGCCCGCAGCCGCAGTTGCTCGGCGGCGTTGGGGTACTTTTTTTGAATATGTTTTGCAAGTTTTGCATCCTTTCCCTGTCCGCGCGGCTTGTCCGCGGGCTTGGTCAGAATGAGAACGACCAAGTCGCAGCCCAAAGCAAACGCCTTTTCCACGGGCACGGGGTTTCCCAGCGCGCCGTCGTAATAGGGCTTCCCGCCGATGAAGTACGGCTTGTTGATGAAGGGGATGGAGGAGGACGCCTTGAAGGGCGCGTAGTTGTCCTGCGAGAGGGCGTCCTTCCCGAAATAGGCCGCTTCGCCCGTCACGGCGTCGGTCGCAATGACGATGAGGTCGGCGGGATTCTCCCGCAACGCAGGGTAGTCGAGCGGATACTCCCCGCCGCTGTTGGAGAGCGTTCCATAGACGTAATCCACATCGAAAAAACCTCTGCCGCGGATGAAGTTCCATAGGCTTGCATACCGCCTGCGGAAGGCGTACTGCGTGTAAAAGACGTAATTCCGCCCGCGTTGCCGCGCCACGAAGGAGGCCAAATTTGCGCTTCCCGCCGAGATGCCGAGCGCAAGGTCAAACCCGATGCCGTTGTCCTGGCAATAGTCCAGCACGCCCGTTGCATAAATTCCGCGGAATCCTCCGCCCACATCGATGACGCCAACTTTCATACGCTATCCTCGTCTATCCCTCTTTCGGCATGAGATCGACGAGCGTGTAACCCGCCAAAAAGTCGTACACCGTCTTGTCGAGCGCCCGCCACACGGGAAGGGTGGGACAGGTCGCGGCGCGGGGGCAGTCCTGCTCCTTGCGCCCCGTGCAGTCGGTGGCGGAGAGCGAAGTCTCCGTCACGCGCAGCACTTCGGCGAGGGTGTACTCCCCGGGCGCGCGCGTCAGCTTATAACCGCCGTTTTTGCCGCGCACGCTCTCCACGAACCCCGCCTTCACCAAAAGACTTGCAATGGCTTCGGCATATTTGAAGGGCACGTCCTCGGCATCGGCGAGCTGACGAAGCGGCGCACAGCCGCCTCTTCCTGCGAGCGCCGTCAGAATGCGCAGGGCATACCGCCCCTTGGTGGATACGATCATTCCTCGCCCTCATGCGCACAGTGTTCGCACTTGAACTGGGCGGGGTCGTAGGGGATGTTGTTCTTCTTATAGTAATCGAGAATGGCGGCCTGCACGGCTTGCTCGGCGAGCACCGAGCAGTGCAACTTGTAGGCGGGAAGCCCGTCCAACGCCTCGGTCACGGCCTTGTTGGTGAGTTTGAGCGCCTCGGAAATTGGCTTGCCCTTGATCATCTCGGTCGCCATGGAGCTCGAGGCAATGGCGCTCCCGCAGCCGAACGTCTCGAACTTGACATCCACGAGGATGCCGTTCTCCACCTTGATGTACATCTTCATGATGTCGCCGCACTTGGCGTTGCCCACTTCGCCGACGCCGTCGGGGTTCTCGATGACCCCCACGTTCCTCGGATTGCGGAAATGATCCATCACTTTTTCACTGTATAACGACATATCTTACTCCTTTTTTCCTTATTTATGCCCCCTCCTCGGGAGGGGGGAAGGGGGGTGGGGCTTGCCTTCCCCTCGCTCTCGGCTCCCCCTCTTGGGGGAGCTCCCGCGGAGCGGGTGAGGGGGTTCTCCGCTTCCGCCCGCGTCATTCTGACGGAGCGTAGCGTCGGAAGAATCCCGAAAAACGCAGTCCGTCGCCCCGTTCGGGGCGAGCGATTTTTTGCCCGTTGGTTGGGGTAGGCAGTTTCTTGCCTTCCCCGCGCGTGAAAGGCCTACCCTCCTTTGGAGGGGAGGCTCCGCCGTAGGCGGTGGTGGGGAGGCCGATAATACCCGCCCCTCACAAAATAAACTGCCTCTTCCCTTCCTGTAAATCCCGCCACACGGGGGAGAACGCGCGCACCTTGGCAACCACTGTCTTCACGGCGTCCACCAAATAGCGCATCTCCTCCGGGGTGTTGTTCTCGTTGAAGGTGAGCCGCAGCGACCCGTGCGCCACGTCATGCACGCGGCCGATCGCAAGCAGCACGTGGGAGGGGTCGAGGGAGCCCGAGGTGCACGCCGAACCCGACGAAGCGCACACGCCCAAATCGTCGAGATACAGGAGGAGCGCCTCACCCTCCACGCCCTCGAAGCAGAAACTCACGTTGCCCGCAAGCCGCTTATTGCGGTCGCCGTTGAGGGCGCAGTGGGGGATCGTCGAGAGCCCGTCGATCACGAAATCGCGCAACGTCTGCACATATTTGGCGGTTTGGGGCAGATTTTGGACGGCGAGTTCGAGCGCCACCGTCATTGCCGAAATGGCGGGCAGATCCTCGGTGCCCGCGCGCTTTCCCTTCTCCTGCGCACCGCCCTCCACGAGATTGAAGAGGGGCGCCCCGCGCCTGCAATAGAGCGCGCCGATGCCCCGCGGCCCCTCGAACTTGTGCGCCGAGAGGGCGAGGTAGTCGCACCCGAATTTCTTCACGTCCACGGGAATGTGCCCCACGGCCTGCACGGCGTCGGTGTGGAAGGGAATGCCCCTCGCCCTGCACAGCGCGCCGATCTCCTCGACGGGCTGAATGGTGCCTATTTCATTGTTGGCGGTCATCACCGAGACGAGGCAGGTGTCGTCCGTCATCGCCGCCTCGGCGTCGGCAACCTTTACAATGCCGCTCCCGTCCACGGGCAGAAGCACAATTTCAAAGCCCTCTTTTTTGAGTTTTTCGAGGGTGTGAAGCACGGCGTGGTGCTCGATGGCGGTGGAGATAATTTTTTTCTTTCCCTTGGAGAAGCCCGCCCTCGCCGCGGAGAGAATGGCTTGGTTGTCGGCCTCGCTCCCGCCCGAGGTGAAGTAAATTTCGCGCGGGTCGGCGCCCAAAACGGCCGCAACGCGCGCGCGGCAGTCCTCCAAAAGTTCCTTCGCCCGCTGCCCCTCGGAGTGGAGGGAGGAGGGGTTTCCGAACAGCGTCTCGGAGGTTTTCACATAGGCTTCCAAGGCTTCGGGGCGAACCTTCGTGGTCGCCGCATTGTCTGCATAAACTTTCATATCTTGATTTCCTGTTTTGTATTCGTTCCCATTTCTGTTGAAAAGGTAGTCTTTCTGTTTCTTTTTGTGCGCTTGTCTTTCTTACTTTTTGCGGGAGATGTCTCCCATTTCTGTTGAAGAGGTTGTTTTTTCTTTTCTTTTATTCGGAAGGATTTGTATTTCCTACTTATTTTGTAGGTATTATAGCACGCCTATGCGCCCCTGTCAAGTTTTTTACGCGCGAAACCCGCCGATTTCTTGCTTTCCCTTTTAGGGGAACGGGGGATAAGGGTTTCCTCATACCGCCCCGCCCGCTCGTCGGCGCGGGGCGAATTTCGCAAGCGTCCGCCTACGGCAAACGCTTTGCTTTCACGCCCGCGCCTCCTCTTTCCAAAAAATCTTTGCTGCGCAAATCTTTTTTGGAATACCTCTTTTCTACCAAGCGCGGCACGCTTCCCCCTCCTCATACCGAGCCCGCCGCCCGTCCGCAGAAGCGGACGGGCGGCGGGCGAGTGTATCTTATCCCACGCAAAAAGCGCCCCCGAAAGGGCGCTTTTCGCACAAATTCTTATTCCGCCTTGAAGGGGATGAGTGCGGCAACGCGGGCGCGCTTGATGGCAACGGCGAGTTCCCGCTGGTGCTTTGCGCAGGTGCCTGTCATGCGGCGGGGCAAAATCTTTCCGCCCTCGGCGATGAACTTGCGGAGCTTATTCACATCCTTGTAGTCGATGGTGCTCTTGTCCTGGCAGAAGGCGCACACCTTCTTGAAGTTCTGTTTCTTGAAGCCGCGCTTTGCGGGGCGGTCGCCGCGTTCGCGGGCCTCCTCCCTGCGGGGCTCCTTCACTTCTTTTACTTCCGCCTGTTCCTCGGCCGCTTCGGGGGTCTCGGTCTCGGCGACAACATTCTCGTTTTCTTCCATTTTCAATTCTCCTTAATTTGATGGGCTCGGCGTCAGAAGGGGATATCCCCGTCGTCGTCGAAGGATTGCAAGGCGGGCTTTTTGCGTTCGCCGCCTGCACGGGAAGGGGCGGGGGCGTCGTAGAAGTCGTCGCCCGCGTTTTGGTTTCTCGTATTGAGGAATTCCACATCCTGCGCAATGATATCCACGGCGGTGCGGCGGTTCCCCTGGTTGTCCTCGTAGTTGCGGATCTGCACGCTGCCCGAAACGGCAACCTTGTTGCCCTTCTTGCAGTAGCGGCCGATGTTATCGGCAAGTCCGCGCCAGGCGGTCACGTTGAAGAAGTCGGTCTGGCGCTCTCCGTCCTGCGAGGAATAGGAGCGGTTGACGGCGATGCCGAAGTGGCAAACGCTCACGCCGCCCGAGGTCTCGGACATCTCGGGGTCGCGGGTCAGATTCCCGATCAAAAACACTTTGTTCATGTTATTTCTCCTCTACTTTTGTGATCATGCGCCGAAGAACGTCTGCGGAGATCCCGGCCACGCGGTCGAGCTCTTTCACGACGGCTCCGTCCGCTTCGAACTTCATGAGGGCGAAGAAGGCTTCCGTCTTGTAGCCTATGGGGTATGCGGTCTTTTTCACGCCCCACTTGTCGGTCGCCTCCACGGTGCCGCCCATCGAAGCCACGATATCGGCGTACTTTTTGAGTTCCGCCTCCCGCGCCTCGTCCTCCATGTCGCTGCGGAGTAGAATGAGCATCTCGTACTTTTGCATAGTTTTTACCTCCCGGTCTTATTCGGCATGCTTTTTCTGCATGCAAGGCATTTTGTATTGTACATTATTTTTGCGCGCAAGTCAATGCGTTTTCGCGCCGCAAACGCAATTTTTTGTGAAAATTCCGCGTCTACGACGATCCGAGAATGGTTCGCACGAGGTTCACGGTCTCGGCGACGGTGCACTCGTTGAGGTTGGTCACCGTTTTTTCTCCGCCTACGGGGATGCCGCCCGGGAACTTGCCCGTAAGATCGACGAACGGGTTGGCGGTGAGCAGTCCGTGGAAGTAGAGCTGCCACAGTTCGGTGTTCGAGAGGGTGTCGCTCATCTTATCCATCGTGTCGGTGAGGTCTAAAACGGGGGTGTCCGTCCTGTCGACGAGATTTCCCTCCTCGTCCACGCCGAAGAGGAAGAACCACACGCCCGAGAGGTACCGCTCCACGGGCACGGGGTCTCCCGAAACAACGCCCTCCGCGATCTTTACGATCTCGAACTTCTCCGTTACTTCCCCGTCCTGATATACGTCTCCCGCGATCGCCGTGCCCTCTGCGGGCGCCGCGTAGTAGCCCCGCTGAACGGGGGTCTCCTTCTTGAAATAGTCGTAGGCGGGCACGGTCACTTCGCCTGTTTCGGGGTTGGTCTCGGCGGCGTACGTGTGCACGGTCACCACCTTCTCGGTCTCTTCGCCCGCGGGGGTGTATGCCCATTTTCCCGCCGCGTTCCGCGTGATGGTCACGTCCGCGCCGTTCTCGCTGTACTTGTAGGAGACGATCTCCCGCTCGAGGTCGACGCGCACTTCGCGGAACTCCGCCGCGCCGCCGTCGGGGGTGTATTTCACATATTTGTAGTAAATGCCGTTTCCGTCCTGCAACACGGGATAGGCGACGCGCTCGGTCTCCGCTGTCTGTTCGCCGTTTTCGAATTTCGCGCGCGTCGTAATGTAGTAGCAGGGCTGTTCCCCGTTGAGATAGGCGGTGCCCTCCGCCTCCATGACGGCGCACCCGTCCCGCGCGGCGGGGTCGGAACTGATGCTGTCCCCGTCGGGCAGCGGTTTAATATGCGGCGCATTCTCGTAGTCGATATATCTCCACGCGTAGGAGGGTTCCAGCTTCTGTTCGGCCAAGGTGTAATATGTCACCGTCACGGCTTCCCCTGCGGCCGTCTCGCGGATATGTACATCGCGCTCCGCCACAACTTCATGCCCCCCGTCCGCGGACACGTAGAACCCGCGCACGAGGTGCGTCCCGTCCGTGGCATGTTCGAAGTACGAGCGCACCTCCTCGCCCTCTGCAAAGGCGTACGCATGGGGGATCTTTTCGCTTCCCTCCTTGGTCGTCCGCCCCGTCTTATAGGCGTCATAGAGGTCGGAAAAGCTCTTGCTCTCGTTCTCCTCGGGTTTGAGATAGTCGTACATCTTCTCGCCGAACACATCGGCGGCGGAGAGTTTTTTGAGGTCGTCGCCGAGCGAAGTAAGCGGGGAGAATTTGAGCGAGCGCAAAAATTCATTGCCCGCAATGTCGTCCTCGTCGAGGATATCCGTGAGGCGCAGATCGTCCACCGCCGTCCCGAGTTCGCCCAGCTGGGCATCGGCGAGCGCGGAGAGAATGGGCGGGGAATCCTTGCCGATCTCAAGGACATCCCCCAGTTTCAACGTATCCATCTTGTTGGGGTCGGTGAGGTCGGAGAGCCGCCACGCGCCGATGGCTCTCGCGATGGGGGAGGAGGACGCATCGATATCCATCACTTGGTCGATGCGGAGCCGTTCGATGCGGTAGCTGTACTTCAGGTCGCCCGCCGTCCAGTCCTTGATGGCGCCGAGCAGCCCGTCCTCCGCCTCCACGGTGATGAGGTCGGAGATCTTCGCCGTCTCGAGCGGGGTCGCGCCGTCCGAGGTGAGGTTGGCGATGGTCTTTTTGCGGAAGGGCTCGCCCGTGAGCGGGTTGGTGAGCATTTCCACCTCGTCCGCGTCGTTAATGATGTAGTTGAAGCCCTCCGTGCCGTAGGCGAGGAAGCGCATCGCGGCGTTGCTTTGGGCGGTCACGCCGAAGGCGTCCTCCACGCACACGCGGTCGATGACCGACTGCGAATCGCTGGTGAGCTGCCCGAGCGTCACGGGCGGGGTGATGGGCACGATTTCGCCGTTGTCGCCGATGGTATAGTCCACGCCCTTGTTGCCGTAGCAGATGGCCACGATCAGGCGGTTGCCCTCCGAGGGGATCACTTTGAGAGCCTTGCCGAGCACCACGCCGTCCACCACTTCGTCGCGGAAGTACGTGCCGAGGTCCTTGAACTTCGTGGTTTTGATGGTCTCCTTATCCAGCTCCACGCCGAGCGCGGAGAGCGAATCGGAGAGCGTGTTCAGGTATTTATCCACGGCAGGTGTGTATTTTGTGAGCGATTCCAGAGAATCGAAGGGGTTGGAGGCGACGTCGCCCACGAGGTCGAAGATGCTCTGCGCGGCGTATTCGCTTTGGAGGATGCCCGAGGTATCCAGCCCGAAGAGCCCGAACACGCTCTTCACGGGCGCGAATGCGCCGAAGCCGAAGAAGGCGCCCACCGTCGCCACGATGCCGAAGAGGAAGGTGAGGCAGAGCGCAACCGTCCTGCCGAAGAAACTCTTGGCGCGGTACTTGTTGCGCGCGGGGATCTTGCCCTCCGCCACAAGTTGCTTTTCGAGTTCGAGCTGCTGTTTGCGGAGCGCCTTTTTCTGTTGCTTGCGCTCCTTGCGCGAGAGCTTTTGCTTGCCCTGCCGCGTATCCGTGCGCCTCGGCGGCGCCGTGTAAGTCTGTTTCATGTTCTTTGCCATATTTTACTCCCGCGCCCAAAGAAAGGCGCACGTGCCGTACACATCGCATTCTCCCTCGCCGCAGAGGAGGAAGGCCTCGCCCGCGGAGAAGGGGGTCTCGCCCCGCGCCCACTTGAAGTGCCCCTCGCCCGAGAGGATATAGAGGCGCGTATTTCCCGTGCAGGCGAGTTTGAAGCGCCCGCCGCTCTCGATGAGGCGGTCGTCTCCCCGCTTGCGCATGACGCCCCCCTGTACGTGCACGGGATCGCCGAAGCCTTCCGTGTCGGGCGGCGCCGCCATGATCTTTTGCAGTGTCATACCGCTATTATAGTACACGCGCGGGCAAAAGGCAAGTGAATTGGGGGCGGGAAATTTTTCTATTCATCGCTTTCGCCGTCCCCGAGCGCGCGGAATCCGTCGAGTTTTCTGCCGATGGCGCCCGAGCGCTTCTCGGCGCTCTCCACGCTGTCGGCGGCCTCCTGCAATTTGCGCCTCGTCTTTTCGAGAAGTTCGGAGAACTTCGAAAAATCCACGCGGAACTGCTCGAGCATCTCCCGCAGTTCTCCCGACCGCTTTTCGATGGCGGCGGTGCGGAAGCCCGTCTGCAACGTGGAGAGGAGCGCCGCAAAATTGGTGGGGCCGCACGCCAAAATGCGGCGGCGGCGCAGATAGTCGGAAAGCCCCGGCGTGCGCGCCACCTCGGCGTACAAACTCTCCGAGGGGAGATACATCACGGCAAAATCCGTCGTCGAAGGGGGCAGGATATATTTTTTGGCGATGTCCTCGGCCTGCAACTTCACGGCGCGCTCCAAATTCTTGCGGGCGCGCTCCTCGGCGTCTCTGTCGCCCCGCTCGGAGGCGATGACGAGCCGTTCGAACTCCTCCACGGGGAACTTGCTATCCACGGGCAAAAGCACGGTGCCTCCCTTGGCGGGCAGGCAGATCGCGAAGTCGGCGAGGGAATTGTCGAGGGGGTTGAGTTTCACGCTGCGGCGGTATTCGTCGGGCGCGAGCATGTCGGAAAGTAGCGCGTCGAGTTGCGCCTCCCCCCACGTGCCGCGCAGTTTCACGTTGGAGAACACCCGCTTGATATCGGCGACGTTGCCCGAGAGGCTCTTCATCTCGCCCACGCTCTCGTACATCTTTTCGAGGCGGTCGGAGATGCGCGCGTAGCTCTCGGAGAGCTTTCCGTCGATGGAGGAGGAGAGCTTTTCGTCCACCGTGCGGCGGATGCGCTCCAAATTCTGCGCGTTGGCGTCCACGATGTACTTCATGTCGTCGGCGAGCCTGTTCTGAATATTTTGGAGCCGCGCCTCGGTGGAGCGGCTCACGCTGTCGAGCGCGCGCGAGTTGTATTCGGCGAGCCGTCCCACGGCATCCGTCTTTTCCTCGAGGCGTTTGAGGGTCTCCGCCTGCGCCGCGTTCCCGCTCTTCGCCGTCTTATAGAGGAGAAGGGCAAGAAGGGCGAGGCAGAGCACGGAGAGCACAATGCAGACAATGAGCAGTACAGTCGTCATAATTCCTCCTTGGTGAGCGTTCGGGCGTATTTCAGAAGTTTGGTTTTTTCGTTGAACGCGCCGTCCTCGGCGCACCGCATGAGAAGCGCATGCAAAATTTCGGCGCGCCTTGCGGGCGGGGCTTCGATCTCGTCCCCCTTCACGGCGAGCTCTCTTAACGAGAAGGGCACGCCCTCCGCCCTCATCTTTTTTAAGACCTCTTCCCACTTTACAACGACGGGCGCGGCGCTTAAATCGTCCTTGCACGCCGAGTAGTCGGCCTGCTTCAAGAGGAGCAATTTTGGCAGAATGGGGTAGTGTTCTGCAATACAGCGGCGCACTTTGCTCTCCCGCATTTTGAGGTCGTAGTCCCGCATGTGCAAAAGCACGAGCTCGCTCGTCTCTTGGGTGAGCCGCTTGGGCGCTTTGAGGCGGGTGAGAATTTCCTCCGCAAGGCGCGCGCCTTCCTCGGGGTGGGCGTGAAAGTTGCCGTCGCGGAGAAAGCAGAGGGGCTTTCCCACATCGTGGAGAAGGGCAGCCCAGCGCACCTCGGGTGCCGAGTAGCGCACGGCGCGCAGGGAATGTTCGAGTACGTCGTGGTCGTGGAAGTCGGCGCGCTGTTCCATCTTGTCGCCGAGGGCGAGCTCGGGCAGAATGTGGGCGAGCACGCCGATCTTTTGCAGAAGTTCCAGCCCGCGGTAGGCGGCCTCGCCGCTCTCTCCCGCAAAGAGCAAAAGGTCGAGTTCCTTGAAGATGCGCTCGGGGGCAATATCCTCTATGAGGGCGGCGTTGCGCGTTGCGCCCGCAAGGCACTCCGCATCGGGCGAAAACCCTACCTGCGCCGCGATGCGCGCGAGGCGGAGAAGGCGCAGCCCGTCCTCGCCGAACACCTTTTCGGCGGGCGCCACCGTCCGCAGAATTTTGCTTTGAATGTCGGCAATTCCGCCGAGCGGGTCGCAAAATCCTCCCGCTTTGATGTCATAATACACGGCGTCCGCGCAGAAATCCCGCCGCCGCGCATCGAGCACGATGTCGTTTGTGAAGGCAATTTTGGTGGGCGTGTGCACGCCGCGCTCGTATTCGTCGGTGCGGAAGCGCGTAAATTCGTACCCGACGCCGTCCGCGTCCTTGAATTTCACCGTGCCCGTGCGCGGGTACACGGCCACGGCCTCAAAGCCGCACTTTTTTGCCGCCGCGAGAAGTTCGTCCTCCGAAGCGGGCGAGGCGACGTCCCAATCGGGCTTTTTTGCAAGCGCGCCGCGCAAATAGTCGCGTACGCTCCCGCCCACGAGGTAGAGGGGCGCGGGGCATTCTTCCGCGAGGCGTATCAAATTTTCGGGTAAAAGTTCTCTCATATCCGTTTGCTTTTTGAATTTTTTCCGAAAACAGTATAGCAAATTCCCAAAAAAATTGCAATTCCCGAAAAGATATTGTATAATAGACGGGCAAAATCTTTTACGAGAGAGGGCGTATGCTGCACATCATCGCCAATCCCACGGCGAAAAACGGAAAAAAGAGTTGCTTTGCGGCGGTCGAGGCGCAACTCAAAGCGCGCGGCGCCGAATACAGATTTTATTTTTCCGAGCGGCGCGGCCACGCCTCCGAGCTCGCGGGGGAAATTTCGCGGGCGGGCGAGGGCGTCCTCGTTGCCATGGGCGGCGACGGCACGTTGAACGAAGTCGTCTGCGGCATGGAAAATTTCGATATCCCCTTGGGGCTCATCCCCGCGGGCACGGGCAACGATTTTGCCGAGGCGGCGGGCATTCCCTACGGCGCGGACGCCGTCGACCTTCTCTTCGATACCGAGCCCAAATTTACGGACTTCATGGAGTGCGGAAACGGGCGGCGGAGCATCAACATCGCGGGGCTCGGCATCGACGTGGATATCTTGCAGCGCTGCGAGAGAAAAAAGCACGGCTCGGCGCGGAGCAAATACTATCGGAGCCTGCTCGCCTCCCTCCTTCACTACCGCGGCGTCGATGTGGAGATCACGGCGGACGGAAAGACCGAAAAGCGGCACGCCCTCATCGCGGCGGCGTGCAACGGCACGCAGTTCGGCGGCGGCATCAAGTTCTGCCCGCCCGCCGTTCTCGATGACGGCAAGCTGGATCTCGTGTACGTCGACCAGCCCAAGCCCATCACCGTGCCCGGCTATCTCATGAAATTGAAGAAGGGCAAAATTCTCTCCCTTCCGCTCACCCATCACCTGCTCTGCGAAGAGGTGCGCATCGTGCCCGAAAAGAGCGGGTACGCACAGTACGACGGCGAAATATTCCCCGCGGACGAACTTTGCGCCCGCATTGTGACGGGAAAACTGAAAATGTATCGGGGCTGAAATGGCAAATCTGTATAAGGACGTTCTCAACCGCATTCCCACCGCCGCCATCGTGGTGGATAAAAATTTCCGCGTCGTGTTCGCCAACCGTGCATTCCGCGAATTTTTCCGCACGGACTGCGAGCGCGGCACCTTGAAGCGCGCCATCGGCTGCGGCGAACTTTCGCCCTGCGGCAAGGGGGAAAAGTGCGCCTTCTGCTCCATGCGCGCCCTCTTCTACGAGACGATGACGAGTGGCAAGCCCGCCTTCCGCAAACTCGTTTTGCGCCACGGCGAGGAGGGGAGCCTCGCAATCAGGATAAAGGCCGCGCAGATGGGCGAGTACCTCCTCGGCATCGTCGATAACGCGTACGAGACGGAGATCGCGCGGGAGATGTCCTCCGCGCAGGACATCCAGCAGCGCCTCCTCCCGCCCGCAAAGAGCGGCAACGTGCCCTACGCCTTCATGTACATTCCCTGCCGCGAAATAGGCGGCGACCTGCCCGACGTCTATGAGGCGGGCGGCGAGACGATGGGCTTTCTCGCCGACGTCTCGGGCAAGGGCATCTCGGCGGGGATGCTCTCCGCCTTTGTCAAGGCGGGCTGGGACAGGAGCGAAATTTCTCCCGCCCGCGCCATCGGTGGGCTCAACCTCAAATTTCAGGAGCTGGGTCTCGATGAGCGCTCCTACGTGACGGCGGCCGCCGTGCGCATCGAACGGGCACAAAACCGCATCCGCTACTGCATTGCGGGGCACAACGCGCCCCTCCTTCTCAAATCGCCGCGCGGCATCGACGAGATCGAAATGAGCGCGCCGCCCGTCTCCAATTGGGTGCCCGATTTCAGGTACGGGGACAAGTTCATTCCCTACGAAAAGGGGGACATCCTCGTGCTCCTCACTGACGGCGTGATTGAGAGCAGGAACACGCGCGGCGAGCAGTTTTCGCTCGAACGCGTGGAGGCAATTCTCGAAAATTCGGCGAGCGCGGAGGAGTTCATCTCCCGCCTCAAAGTTGCCCTCAAAAATTTCTGCGGTACGTTCGCGGACGATCTGACGGCGGTTGCCTTTGACTTGCAATAGGCGGAATTTTTTGCCTTTGCGGTCGCTGTCTTTCGGTTGCGGAAAGCGGGATTTTTGCCTCGGCGTTTTTGACCTGCAATAATAGGATCTTTCATCTTTACCCCTCCCGCGCGCCCGCGCCGTTCCCCCGTAGGGGGAACGGCGCGGGCGCGCGGGAGGGGTAATTTTTTCGGCGCGGCGGCGTTTTTCGCCATCTTTTTTGCCGCCGCAAATCACAAAAAATTTTTCGAGAGAAAGGAGAGGTTTCATACTCTCATCATAACATACCGCGGCAAAAAATTTTGCGATGTGTGACACAAAAAGCAAAAATTTTTCAAAAAAATTTGCAAAAAAATCGCTCCCCGCGGGGAGCGATTTTTTTGTTTTGGGATGATTACTCAAGCAACATTTTGTTGGTGAGCGCGATGGCGATCATGTCGACCCAGCCGATGAAAACGCCAAGGAAGATGACGACGACTGCCCAAACAAGATGAATGGTGCTCTTCGATCTGATCGCAGCCGAGAATCTCACCAAAATTTCGCAGATCCAGTTGACGAACGGGATGAGGAGTAGGACAATTTGCCAAACTTTAGACAGACTGTGGAACCACTTGTCGAAATTCATAGTTTTATCTCCTTTTTTATTTTGTCAATGTTATTCTACTCATTCTATGCAGGATTGTCAAGTACCTTGCGAAAAATTTTATAAAAAAAGTTTTTTCGCCGGCGGGCGCCCCCGTCCTCGGACATGGTATGGGGCTTTTTTGCGAAAACGGGGAAATGGGGCACGGCAAAAATGGGGTTTTGGAGCCCCCTGCGCCCGCCGTCGCAGACGGCGGGCGCAGGGGGAAAGGGTAGGGGGTATAGGGGAACCCCCTCCGTCTCGGCGATGCCTCGACAGCTCCCCCAAGAGGGGGAGCCGAGGGGGCGTCATGTTTCGACTGCGCTCAACATGACGTACGCGCACAAGATGACGTACAGGGGGCAGCCGAGAGGGGCAAGATACGGAGAAAGATACGCTCATTGCCGCGCGCCGACGCTGTGGCGTCGGCGCGCGGCAATTCGGTATGAGGGGCAAGAATGGCGCGCGCGGGGCGGCGACTTTGGTATGAGGGGGGTAGGGAACCCCCCACCACCGCCTGCGGCGGAGCCGCCCCCTTGGGAAGGGGGGCAGCCGAGAGGGATGGGGATGCGCGCGCCCGCCGTCGCAGACGGCGGGCGCGCAGAAAAAGGCAAGGGATTACAGAGGCGAGGGTTACAGGGTGGCGCGCCGGAAGGGCTCGCCCGTTTCGACGTCCTTCCACGTGAGGGTGTTGTTCTCCAAAACGAGATAGGAATGCGGCGAGTTCTCCTTGGGAATGGACACCGACCCGCAGTTGACGTAGGTGCAGTTTTCCCGCTCCTCAAAGGCGGGCACGTGGAAGTGCCCGTTTACGAGGACGTCGCCCTTTTTGAGGCTCGCGGGCATGAGATGCCCGTGGGCAAACACGACGGTGCGGCCTTCGGCGGGGAGAAGGGCGAAGTCGGCCTCAACGGGAAATTCGAGGACGAGGGTATCCACCTGGCTGTCGCAGTTGCCCTTGATGCAGAGGATGTCCTCCTTCATCGAGTTGAGAATGGCCGCCGTTTTCAGCGTGTCGTAGTCGCGGGGGAGGGCGTTGCGCGCGCCGTGATAGAGAAGGTCGCCGAGCAGGATGAGCTTTTGGGCGTGCTCCTCCTCGCAGCGCGTTTTAAGCAGGGCGCAGTAGTATGCCGAGCCGTGGATATCCGATGCGATGACGTATTTCATAAAATGCTCCTTTATTTTTTTTG
>CANRFK010000012.1 GCA_947629875.1 uncultured Clostridia bacterium | reverse complement strand
GGGCATTCCCGCCGCGACCCTCGAAAAATACAAGCAGAAGCGCCACGAGAACGTGTTCCCCGTGCTCGTGCCCCTCAAGGGCGGCATGTGCGTGTGCGGCATGGATTTCTCCCTCGCCCAGCAGAAGAAGCTGGAGAGCGGCAACGTCATCGAATGCGAGCACTGCCGCAGGTTTGTCTATCAGGCGTAGCCCATTTTACGGGCGGCGGCATATTATGTGGATATGCAGGAACTCATTGCCGTCGTCTCGCTCAAAAGGGTTGCGCGCAACTTTGAACATCTTGCCCGCATTAGCGCGTGCCCGCTCATCGCCGTCGTAAAGGACGACGCCTACGGGCACGGAGCGGAGAGGATCGCGCTCGCCTTGGAGAAGAAGGCGGGCGCGTTTGCGGTTGCTACGGCAGAAGAGGGCGTCGCGCTCCGCGTTGCGGGCGTCACGAAGGACATCCTTGTTCTGACCCCGCCCCTCGATAAAGAGGATGCGGCGCGCATCGCGGGGTACGATCTGACCGCGAGCATCTCGTCGCTCTCCGCCCTGAATTTGCTGAAAAATGCGACATGGGGTGGGGAAATTAAGGCTCATATCGCCGTCAACACGGGCATGAACCGCTACGGCGTGCGCCCCGAACGCGCGGGATATGCGGCGCGGGAAGCGGAGAGAGCGGGCGTTGCGGTGACGGGGGTGTATTCCCATTTTTATCTCCCGCAGGATAAAGTTTGCCGCAGGCGGCAGGAGGAACTCTTTTCGCGGGCGGCGGGGGACGTGCGCAAAGTGTTCCCCGGGGCAGTGCGCCACATTGCGGCGACGGGCGGCGTGCTTTCGGAGAGCGGAGCATACGACGCGGCGCGGGCGGGCATCGGGCTCTACGGATATCTCCCCGCGGGCTTTGAGGGCGCGGCAGAAGTACAGCCCGCCATGAAAATATATGCGCGCGTCGGGCAGGCGTTCACCTTCACCGAGGGGGGTGTCGGATACGCAAAAAGTGCAAAACACTATCAAAAATTGCACACGTTGCGCCTCGGCTACGGCGACGGGTTCTTCCGCAGCGGCGCGCCCTTCTCCATCGGGAAGTTGTGCATGGATGCGTGCGTTTGCGAGGGGAAAGCCCGCTTCGGCGCATGGAAGTGCGTCATGGAGAATGCCTCCGCCTACGCCGCCGAACACGGCACGACGGAGTACGAAGTTCTCGTGAACATTGCGAGGCGGGCGGTGAAAATTTATGTGTGACAAACAGGCATTGCGGGAAAAATACAAGACGCTCCGCGCGGAGCTGAAAAGCGCGGAAAAGGACAGATGTATCGCAAAAAACGCCCTTGCGGCGTTCGGGGAGAAGAACTCCTTCTTCGTCTACCTCTCGTTCGGTTCGGAGGCCGGGACGGCGGAACTCATCGAAGAACTCCGCGCCCGCGGCAAGACAGTATGCGTGCCGCGCCTTGCGGACGGAGAAATGCGGTGCGTGCCGCTTACGGACAAGCTGCAAGCGGGCAGGTATGGCATTCCCGAGCCCGCAGAGGGGGAGGAGGTGACGTGCGAAGTCGCCCTCTGTCCCCTTCTCGCCTTCGACGAAAGGGGAGATCGCCTCGGCTACGGCGGGGGATATTACGATAGGTATTTTGCCTTGCACCCCGCGGTCTTGCGCGTGGGGCTCGCTTACGCGGGACAGGCTGTGGACATCCTTCCGCATGAGAAGCACGATGCGCGCCTCGACGCCGCCGTCACCGAAGAGGGCGTGCACTTCTTCCCTCCGCGGAATGCTTGACAGCCCCGCGGGAAAGGTCTATAATGAAAAAACGGGCGCATTGCGTGCGTTCGCGGAGAAAGTATGTTAAACGAAGCACCCAAAAAGCAGAAAACATTCAAGGATTATTCCGATCCCAACCCGTGGCAGTACTTCTGGCGCATCCAGAGGGAATGCTGGCGGCGCATGGTCTCGCCCTTCTTCATGTACGTGTTTTTGAGCTCGATCGCCCTCGCGGTGGAGGCCATCACCCCCGAAAAGGCAGGCACCGTCATCGAGATCGTGCTCGGCAGTCTCTGCATTGCAGCGGGCGCATTCTTCAACGCGCATCTTCTGTATAACACGGGCAAACTGCACTACGACGCCTACCTCACGGGGTGCATCCACAGGAAGAACCGCGCGCTCGGCATCCAATCGGGCGGCGATCACAGGGTGGAACGCGAGTACCGCGTGTGGAAGGGCTTCTACATCGGATTTTTGGTCGGGATCCCCGCCATCATTTTGAGCATCATCGCGGGCGCCCTCCCCGGCACGGGCGCGGGCGTCGCGCACTTCTTCATGGCGATGTTCGCGGGTTGGGCGATCTTCCCGCCCATCTGGGCAGGGGGAAGCTCGGTCAGCGGATATTGGTCGCTCCTCATGGTCATCTTACCCGTTCTCGTGAGCGGCATCGCCTACATTGTGGGCGCCATGAAGGAGAAGGATTACAAGGAGCATGAGCTCGAGCGCGCCGAGACCGTGAAGAATGCGGGCAAGAAGGGCAAGGGCAAGAAATGAGAATCATCGCGGGCAAGCGGCGCGGCAGAAAACTCGCGGCGTTCGGGGGCTATTCTATCCGCCCCACGCCCGACAGGGTGAAGGAATCGCTCTTTCAAATCTTACAGTCCCGCCTTGCGGGGGCGCGCGTTCTCGATCTCTTCGCGGGCACGGGCGCGTTGGGGCTCGAAGCCCTCTCGCGGGGCGCGGAGGACGCCGTGTTTAACGATACGGATGCGGCGAGCGTTGCGCTCATCAAAAAAAACCTCGCTTTGCTCGAAGAGCGGCGCACGGTCTATACGCTGCCCTTTGAAACGTGCCTTACGCGCCTCGGTGGGCAGTTCGATCTCATCTTCTGCGACCCGCCCTATAAGGAGACGTACTGCGGGAAAGTTCTCGAAATCGTCGCCGCACAACGGCTGCTCAAAGCGGGCGGGCTCGTCGTCTATGAGAGCGAGCGGGAGGAAACCGCCCCCGCGGGCTGGCAAATTTCCGACTTCCGCAGCTACGGCAGGACAAAGGTGTTTTTCTTTTCGGAGGACAGGCTATGAAAAAATGCGTGTTTGCGGGGACGTTCGATCCCTTCACGGTGGGGCACGCCGATACGGTGGAGAAGTGCCTGCGCCTCTTCGACGAGGTCGTCATCGCCGTCGGCGAAAACAGGCAAAAGGCGTGCATGTTTACCGCAAAGGAGCGCGCCGAGATAATCGCCGCCGTCTATGAAAAGGCACCCCGTGTGCGCGTTCTCGTGTGGGACGGCGTCATTGTGGATCTTCTCAAAGAGGAAAACACGCCCTTCTACGTGCGCGGCGTGCGCAACACGGTGGACTTCGAGTACGAAAACGCCGCCTTCTACGCGAGCCGCGATCTGGATGGGGAATTTATTACGCTCTACATTCCCGCCGAACAAAACCGCGTGCATATTAGTTCCACGCTCGTCAAAAATTGCATCGCCTTCGGAAAGCCGTTCGAAAGCTACGTGCCCGAGGCGGTGTATGCTTACATTGTGAAGAGAGGCCATCATGTTTGAAAAACAAAATCTCGTTCCCTCCGCGGAGGAATTTGTGGCGGAGTGTCCGCTCCCCAAAGAACTTGCCGCGGTAAAGGCCGAGCGCGACGCCCTCGCAAGGGACGTCATCGCGGGAAGATCCAATCAACTTCTCGTCGTCGTGGGGCCTTGCTCCGCGCACGAGAGCGCGCCCGTGCTCGAATACGTGCGGCGGCTCGGGAAACTCAACGAGCGCGTCAAGGAAAAACTCGTGCTCATTCCCCGCATCTACACCAACAAGCCGCGCACCAAGGGCGTCGGCTACAAGGGCATGTTCTCCCAGCCCGACCCCGAGCACGGCGAGGACATCGTAAAGGGCATCCGCACCATCCGCAAGCTCCTTTTGGACGCCATCTCCGAGAGCGGGCTCTCGGCGGCGGACGAAATGCTGTACCCCGAAAATTACGCCTACGTGCAGGATCTTCTCACCTACGTTGCGGTGGGGGCGCGTTCGAGCGAAAACCAGATGCACCGCCTCGTTTCGAGCGGCATCGACCTGCCCGTAGGTATCAAAAATCCCATGAGCGGCTCCATTCCCGTGCTCATCAACTCCATCTACGCGGCGCAGAGCCCGCAGGTGTTCAAGTATCAGAACTATCAGGTGCGCACGAGCGGCAATCCCTACGCCCACGCCGTTTTACGCGGGCGGGTGGATAACTACGGCAACGACATCCCCAACTACCACTATGAGACGGTGATGCAGGTTTTGGACGGCTACTCCCGCGCAGAGGGCGGGCTTTTGCATCCCGCCGTCATCATCGACGCCAACCACTCCAACTCGGGCAAGCGCTTCAAACAGCAGATACGCATTGTGGAAGAGGTGTTGCAAAACCGCCAATATGACGCCGATTTCAAGCGCATCGTCAAGGGGTTCATGATCGAGAGTTTCCTCGTGGAGGGGTGCCAGAAGCACGACGAGGTGTTTGGAAAATCCATCACCGACCCCTGCCTCGGCTGGGAGGATACCGAGCGGCTCATCCTCGACATCGCCGAGAAGGCATAAAGGAGGGCAGAATGAAAGTCAGTTGTCTCGGGCCCGAGGGCAGTTTTTCCCAGCGCGCCGCCGAGGAGCTGTGCGCGGGTGCGGAAGTGCTGCTTGCGCCCACCTTTTATGAGGCCGTGCGCCTGCTCACCGCGGGGGAGGCGGACTACTGCGTCCTGCCCGTGGAGAATGCCTTAAACGGAGGCGTGGGGGGCGCGCTCGACCTCATCTCCTCGGAAAAGGTGTTCGGCGTGCGCGAACTGCCCCTGCCCATCGATCAGCGCCTCGCAACGCTCGAGGGGGTCAAGGTGGAGGACATCCGCTTCGTCTATTCGCACGAACAGGCCATCGCGCAGTGCAAGGAATATCTGCGGACAAAGCTCCCGCAGGCGCAGTGGCGGTTCACCCCGTCCACGGCGGAGGGGCTCTCGCGGCTCGATAGCCAATCGGCGGGCATCGTGGGGGCGCACGTGCGGCGGGAGGGCGTCGTGCTCTCCAAGGAGAACATCGCCGACGACAAGGGCAATTTCACCCGCTTTTTGCTGCTCGAAAGGGCGGGAAAGCTGCCCGAACGGAGCGCCATGGTGTTTTTTGCCGCCGTCTGCGCGCACACGCCGGGTTCGCTCCTCGGACTGTTGAAAATTTTCCAGCGTTACAGCCTCAACCTCACCCGCATCGAGAGCCGCCCCGTCAAGGGCGCGTTCGGGCAGTACCGCTTCTTCATCGAGTTCGCGGGAAATGTTGCCGAGGCGCGGGTAAAGGACGCCATCAAAGAGGCGGAAACATACTGCCATCAGTTCAAACTGCTCGGCGCGTATGGCTAAACTCGGCGCGTATGGCTAAATGAGAAGGGCGAGCCCGTAGCAGAGGGCCCCCGCAACGACGCCCTGCATGAGTTTCACGGCGATAAAGGGGGCAAGGTTCACCCCTGCGCGGCGGAGATATCCCGCCTGTTGGAGGAGGACGCACGCCCCGCCGAACGTCACAAAGAAACAGCACCCCGCAAGCGAGGCGGGCGTCCCGATGGGGGCGAGGAGGGCACAGCCCGTCGTCATCTCCATGAGCCCGCGAACAAGGGCAACGACGGCGGTCGGTGCACCCTCGGGGAGGAGGTCGCAGGCCATCTGTCCGAAGGCGGAAAAGAGGGCAATGGAGCCCCCCACGCACAGGATGGAGAGGACGGCGCGTTGCAGTTCGTCGCCGCCCAAAATTTGCAATTTTTGTGGAATGGGGGTGACTTTTTTGCCTGTAAAGCGCAGAAAAAAGCTCACCGTCCACACGCCCGAGAAGTGGCATAATAG
Organism: uncultured Clostridia bacterium; assembly: GCA_947629875.1. Taxonomy (GTDB): domain Bacteria; phylum Bacillota; class Clostridia; order Christensenellales; family Borkfalkiaceae; genus Gallimonas. Next base: position 14,858 of record CANRFK010000012.1, on the reverse strand, counting down.
GAGAAGCCAGCCTACGGCGGCGCTTCCCGCCATCGCGCTCCCCACGACGCCCACGAGGAACATGGGACCCGAGGTCGTTGCAAGGCAGGCGAGGCGGAACTTCTCTTCAAGATGGCCGCCGCCCGCAAGATCGCACACGGTGCGCGCGCCCACGGGATAGCCCGAAACGGCGGCGAGCACGGCGGCGGAGGCGCCCGCCCCCGAGACGCGGAAGAGCGCCGCGGCGGGCTTTTCGAGACAGCGCGAGAGCGCGGCAAAGAGGGGCGTCTTTGTAAACAGTGCGGTCAAAAAGAGGAAGGGAAATATGGCGGGCAGAACGCTCACCGCCCACAGCGAAACGCCCTCGCGCACGCAGTTTGCATAGCGGGCGGGGTCGGCGAGGAAGAACGCCATCGCCGCCGCAATGAGTAGCGCGCCCGCGCCGCGGAGCAGTCCGCGCACCAAAACTTTGCAGTTCACGCTCTAAATTATGTACAAGCCGCCCGCGATATGCGGGCGAGGTAGGGATATGGATCTATTCGATTTCAACGACAACGAGGAGAAGGCCAAGCCGCTCGCCGAGCGCATGCGCGCTTCCACCTTCAAGGAATTTGTGGGGCAGAGCCACATCGTGGGCGAGGGGTCGCTCCTCCGCCGCGCCATTTCGCTCGACCGCCTCGGCAGTTGCATCTTTTGGGGCCCTCCGGGCTGCGGAAAGACGACGCTCGCCAACATCGTCGCCGCGCAGACCAACGGGGAGTTCGTCCGCCTCAACGCCGTCTCTTCGGGCGTTGCCGACGTCAAAAAGGCGGTGGAGACGGCCAAGAACAACCTAAAAATGTACAACCGCCGCACCTATCTCCTCCTCGACGAGTGCCACCGCTTCAACAAGACGCAGTCGGATTCCCTTCTTCCCGCCATCGAGCAGGGCACCATCATCTTCATCGGGTCGACCACGGAAAATCCCTACGCCTCCATGACGCCCGCCATCGTCTCGCGGTGCCGCGTGTTTGAATTTCTCCCCCTCACCGAGGAGGAGATCGAGGGTGCGCTCCTTCGGGCTCTTCACGATAAGCGCAAGGGGCTGGGCACGTACGACGTGGAAATGGACGGGGACGCCGTAAAGCACCTCGCGCGCACGGCGGCGGGGGATCTTCGCACCGCCTACAACGCGTTGGAGCTCGCCGTGCTCACCACGCCGCCCGCGGAAAACGGCAAGATCCACGTCACGCTCGCCGATGCCGAGCAGTCCATCCAGCGCCGCGCCCTCTCCTACAACGAGGATCTCTATTACGATATTTTGTCGGCTTTTTGTAAGTCCCTCCGCGGGAGCGATTCCAACGCCGCGCTCTACTACGCGTTCCGCCTCATCGAGGGCGGGTGCGACCCCCTTCTCATCTTCCGCCGCCTCATTGCGCACAGCGCGGAGGACGTGGGCCTTGCCGACCCCCGTGCCCTCGTCGTGGCAACGAGCGCCCTGACGGCGTTCCAGAACATGGGCGCGCCCGAGGGCTTTTTGCCGCTTTCGGAGGCCATCATCTACGTCTGTGAGGCGGAAAAGAGCAACTCCGTCGTCATGGCGATGGACGCCGCCAAGGCCGCCGCCCGCGAAAAGCATGACGACGATATCCCCAAGTACCTGCGCGACAACACGATGGGCAGCAAGGAGATGAAGGCGGAGAGCGCAAAATACAAGTATCCCCACAACTACGGCGGGTGGGTCAAACAACAGTACCTGCCCGACAGTTTGAAGGATGAAGTGTTCTACGCGCCGTCCGAAAAGGGGTACGAGGCGACCATCCGCGAACTGCGCAAGAAGAAGGGCATGACGAAGTAACCCGCGCCCGCATGGTCACCGCAGAGCGCATCGGCACAAACAGAGCGCATCTGCGTAAGCACGGCGCCTCGTTGCAAGCGTGGCGTATCTGCGCATTATGTGTATATGTTGCATAATTTTATAAAGAGGCGGAGCGAGCACTGCCCGCGCCGCCTCTCTCATACATTTATATATTGTATTATAAATTTTTATGGTTCGATTTGCAATTTTTTTTATAAAACCATGAAAAATCATTTGACAACCCTGTGTGTGAAATGATATGATAGTAGCATAAAAAATGTATAAATGAATGCTTGTCGCATTTTTTATACATTTTTGCAGAAAATGAGAGAAATTTACAAGGAGTGTTTGTATCATGAAACGTTTGAAATGGATGCTTACAGTGCTTACGGTATCCGTTCTCTTCGCTTGCGTGGGTCTGTTTGCTGCCTGCGACGATCCCGACGAACCCGACGATCCCGATGGCAAAGTAACGTATTATACCGTCACGGTCTCGCCGTACGATGAAGAGGGCGGCACGGTCACCGTCTCCGACCCCGAGAGCAGCGAAGGCTATGTGAAGGACGAACAGGTCACCGTCACCGTTGAGGCCGCTACGGATCATACCGTCGGCGAAGTGAAGGTGAACGGCGCCCCCGTGGAACTCACCGAGGGGAAATATACCTTCAACGTGGCGGGCGACACCACGGTTGCGGCGACGTTCGAGGAGATCCCTTATTATATCGTCACGGTCTCGCCGTACGATGAAGAAGGCGGCACGGTAAAGCTCTCCGATCCCGCGAACGCCAAGGGCTATGGAAAGAACGAACAGGTCACGCTCACCGTTACGCCTGCGGCGGATCACATCGTCAAAGAAGTGAAGGTGAACGACACCCCCGTTGATCTTACGGATGGGGAATATACCTTCAACGTGACGGACAATACCACGGTTGCGGTCACGTTCGAGAAGATCTATACCGTCACGATCACACAGTACGACGATGAAATCGGCACAGTAAAGCTCTCCGATCCCGAGAACGGAAAGGGTTATGTCAAGGACGAACGAGTCACGCTCACCGTCGCCATCGCCGCCGATCATAAAGAGGATTACGAGGTCGGTGAGGTAAAAGTGAACGGCGTCACTGTCCAACTCGATGGGGAGGGGAAGCACACGTTCGCCGTCTCGGAGAATACGACGATCTCCGTAACATTCAAAAAGTTATATTTTACTGTCACGGCTGAACCGAACCATGAAGAGATGGGCACGGTAAAGCTCTCCGATGCGTCGAATCCCAAGGGCTATACGGAGAATGAGCAGGTAACAATTACCGTCTCGCCCGAGGCGGATTACGAAGTTGGCACGGTGAGGGCGAACGATACGATTCTCAAACCCGACCAGCAGGGCAAATATACGTTCTCCGTCACACAAGACACGGAAGTGACGGTGAAGTTCGGAGTCAAAGGCCTGCGCGGCAAGACATGGACGGATACGGGTTACAGTTCCACCGCCGGGCTTGGCACCATTGCCTTTGACGGAGATTTCAACATGACGCTCACCCCGTCCGGGGGAGAGGCACAGGTTGTGACCGTTACCACCGCCGGTGTTGATTTCGCTTATGGCATTCCCAACAGCGACATCAATGTACGGGTCGGTGAGAGCACAAACGTAAAGGCGTACAAAGTTTCGTTCGGCATGGGGATCATCTTCACGGAGGGCTATACCGAGCACATCTTCGATGGCGCCGAGAGCACCGATTTTTCGGAGTACGCGGGAACGTGGAAGCAGTATAATTCCACCGGCGAAATTGAGATCACTGCCGCGGGCTTCACCTATCTCGGGACGCAGTATGCCAAATATTACGCCGCATTCGACGGTTCGTATTACATCAAGTATCAGATGACTGCGCTCACCAAGCCGCAACGCTATCCCTTCGGCTATTTCGATAACGCGAAGCGAATCATCTATATCAACATGAACGGTAATATGCGCTATTTCACGGCGGACAGCCAGTTGCCCAAGGCGACGTTCCCCGCGGACTTCTACGGCGAATGGTGGAACCAAACATATTTCGGGTTTTCGATTTCCGCGGCAGAGGCGGCCGTCGACGGCAAGGAAGTGAGCGCCTTTGCCGTTGCGGGCGAGGGAGACGGCGCGATCGTTCACGCCTACTACAACAATCTCTATGTAAAGTTCTATTTGCAGGAGAGCGCAACGTCGTCCGAGACTGAAGTCGTCATGGACAACGGGACGATCAAGACGATATTCACCGCCGTGAAGTCCGAACCTCTGCCCGTCGAATACAAGGGCGAGTGGACGGAGCTTGAGGGCGAGGGAAAGATCTCCGTCGGCGAAGACGGCAAGATTACTTACGAAGGAACGGCGTACGATGTTACGCGCGATGCCCGCGACTTCGGCTTCCACTTCACCACGGCGGCAGGCATGAAGGCGACCGTCATGTACTTCGAGCACAGCGAAGTGCTGGCGCTCGACGACGGGACCGGTAATATCAAGTATTATAAGAAGGGGGATCTCACCGGGATCGCCGCAGCCTCCGTGCCCGCGGGAACTTGGACGTCGAACGGGTTGACGCTCACCGTCTCCGACGAAAAGAAGATCACGATTTCGGGAGACGGCGCAGAGGCGAAAGAGGTTCTTCTCATCTTTGCGGAGAGCATCAGCATGGATGACCTTCCCCATTACAACGGCGAAGCCGTCTACGACGGGATCTATTGGGAGTTCGATTATGATATAACGACGGGCACGATCACGCTCACGAAGTACACCGACCTTGCCCGTAAGACGACCGAAACGCTCACATTTACGCAGCCCGAATAAGGCGCAAGCGTAACCGTCAAACAATTGCAGTCCAAAGAGAGAAGGGGAATGCCTCTTCTCTCATTTGGGTCTTAAAAACAAAAAAATTTGCGCGGCATCCCGAGGCGAAAATCGCCCAATCCAAGCGGGGCCGCGACACGGGAATTTATGAATAAATTGAAAAAGACGCTCCTTTTGCTCGGTTCGCTCTTTGCGCTCGTCCTTTCGCTGGCGATCGCGGGGTGCGGCAGCAAGGCCCCCAAGCTCTCCTTCGAGACGTTCGGCGGCACGTCGATCGCGCCCATCGAGGCCGATGCGGGCGCGGATATCACCGCGCTTTTGCCCGATGAGCCCACCCGCGACGGGTACTACTTCGAGGGGTGGTATCTCGATGCGGGATGCTCGGGCGAAGCGCAGACTCTTCCCACCGTCATGCCCGAAAAGAGTGTGAAGTATTACGCCAAGTGGACGGATGCTCCGGCTGCGACGGCAAGACTCACCCTCACCACGAACGACGGCGGCACGCTTGAAAAGTCTGCCTACGATGTGACGGCGGGGACAAACCTCTTGGGGTTTCTCGCGGACAAGGCTCCCACGCCCATTTCGGGGCTCACGTTTGCGGGCTGGTACAGGGGGAGCAGCGAGGTCATGCCCGCCACGGGGCTCACGCTTTCCGCCAAATACAACGCCACCTTTACTGTGCAAGTCTCCCGCCAGAAGGTGGATGAGACCTACGAGGAGCCCACGACCGTCACGGGGACGGCGTTCTACGGCGAGCCCTTCTCCTGCGAGGACTTCGTTGAGGTGCCCGAGTACTTCGAGGTGGGGTTCGGCGGCCGCACGGCGACCGACCGTCTCGGCGTGAACGAAACGTTCAGCATGTATCTCGACCGCATGACTTTTTACGTCCTCTATAATGCGAATATCCCCGCGGGCGCGCAGATCGTCACCGACACCATGTCCATGAGCTCCTACGTCTACGGCAGTCAGCCCACGCTCGACAAGTGCGGCTATGTGTTGAGCGGTCACTACCGCTTCCTCGGCTGGTCGAAAACGCCCGACGACGTGCGCCGTGAAGATCTCTTGGCGCCGGGTACAACGCTCACCGACAACATGAACGTCACCCTCTATGCCGTATGGGAGGAGGGCTATGCCGACGTGTTCCACGGGAGCGATATCATCTATCCCGATACGTTCGACCAAACCAAACTGCACCTCGAGCGCGAGGGCATGGAACTCAAAGAGGGGACCCGTACGGGGAACGCCTTCGAGTTCAAACTCGATGAAGAGGGCTCCGTGACCCTCACGGGGCAGTTGCTTCCCGCGAGCAAGTACTTCTTCTATTACCGCGATGAGTACATCGGCCTGTACAACGATATGGACGGCACCGACGCTACCCTCGAGATGAAGGCGGGCGGCGTCGTGGAGTACCGTCCCAGCGGTGCAGCAAGCGATGCCGGGAAGCAGACGGGCAAATACACCATCAACGATGACGGCTACTTTGTCTTTGAGGATGACAACGGTCCCGAAGGGAACTTCCTCTACAACCTCTACACCTATGCAGACGGCTCCACGAACGTTGTGTTCCGCAAGCAGAGCGAGGAAGAGCTCGGCTACTACTACGACGCGGATGCCGGCGTCATTCTCTATCTCGACGGTCTCGGTGGTCTCCGTTACTATTACCATCAGAACAACGCCGAGTACACGGGCTACGACGGCAATCCCACCTACATTGCCATCGGCTACTACGAACACCAGCAAAACGACAGCGACGGGGAGATCTTTGTCGCCCAGACGCGCGATGTCATCTCCATTCTCAAACAGTTCACTTTCAAGGAGCTCGATCGTTCGTCGTCCCCGAGCGTCACCAAGGCCGAGTTCCCCGATCTTCCCAAAGATGCAACCATCAAGGGCACCGTCAAGTTAGACGACACGGTGCGCGGCAGCTATTCCAGCAAGTGGGAGCCGTCCGCCGATCGGCTCTACCTCGATGGCTACGGCAAGGCGACTTACGGCGCACAAGAGGGGGACTACACGCTATACACGTGGCTTCGGAGCGTGGAGGAGGAGAACGGCGAGACCATCGAACAGTACTATCTCGTCCGCTTCACCCCGCAGGGCAGCGACGACATCATCTACTTCCGCATGGATGTTCCCTACGGCGAATATGTCATCGACCGCACCATCACCGCCGCGGACAACGCGGCTTACACGGATGCGGTGGGGCGCTTCGATTTCGACAACGACCTGTTCGTGCTCAATGTTACCTTCCGTTACGTCTTCGTCATCATCTTTGAAAACGGAGATGCGGAGGTCTGGACGGCCATCGGAGAGACCACGCAGCACAAATTCGTGTACTGTCTCTACACCGAGCTCAACCGCAGGGTGGAAAAGAAGGGCAACCTCTACGATTTCGCCCCCGATGACGACGGCTCCGACTACAACAAATTTATGTTCAGCATCAGCGGCAACAAGGCGCACGTCGAGTTGCCCGAAGAGCACGAGATCGTCGAGGTCGCAACCGATGTGAACGGGCAGACGCTCCACCTCGACTACACGGCGCGGCTTGCCTACCTCGGCGAAGAATACAGCGAGGCGAATGCCGTCAACTATCAGTACACCATCGGGTATATCGACCTGTACACCTTTACGTTGAAGGACGGCACCCAGTTGTACTATTGGACGCAGGCGAATAAACACAGCAACTTTACGCGCATAGCCGAACATTCCATGTATCTCATCAAGATCACGCCCGAGCTCGAGGAGACCTCCTACATCGGCCTGCTCTTCTTTGTGGACGGCACGCCCGAAGGGGAGACCTACCTCGCCTATCAGCTTGAAAGCGGCATGTACCGTATGGTCGGCGTGGGCACGACGGTGGCGAAGAACGGCGATTACGAGTTCACGCTTTCCCGGCGCCTTCCCGACATGGAAAATTCCGACTTTGATGGGTACAACAACTTTATCTTCCGCACCTACGAAGTGGAGGGTGATTTCATCGGCATGTATATTCCCCGCCACGACGATCTCTCGTTCGACAACTTCGTCGCCGACGGCTACGGTTACTACACCTATACCGACGATGCGGGCAATTCGCATACGGGCGTCATTTACGATACCATCGGTTTGGACAACGGCAGGCTCATCTACTTCGACGAGGGCGACGACGGCAGTTACGATTACATCTTCAAGGTGGAAGGCAGGCGCGTCAGCGACGTATCGGAGAGCTCCGATGTCGGCTATTGGTATGAGATGGGCAGCAACCAGAACATCTCCGAATATCACTATATCGTGCTCGACGGCAGGGGCAATGTCTTCTACTACGAGTATGATTACATGTACGATATCACCGAACTCAAAAAGACGGGGACGTACGCACCCACGCCCAATTACCACGTGGATCCCTATGGCCAGACCGAATACGACTTCTTGGAATACTATATTACCTTTGACGGGGAAGCCCGCTCCACGTATTATGTCTCCGTACAGCCTTACTACGATGCTTCGGGGATCCAGCAGGGTACGATGCCCCTCTATCAGGTGCAGATTCCGCACCGCGTGGGCGAATTTAAGGTGCGCGGCGGCGGCACGATCTCGAGCCAAGGCTATCCGGGCATCCTCGCCACCTACGTCGATATATTCGGAGAGACGTACTTCGGCAACATGTACATCGGCACCGTGGGCACGGGCACGAGCGATCACGGGTTCAATAATAATGTGGCAGGAGGGCAGGTGCACTTCTGGGCGCTCTATCGGTTGCGGGGCGGCGCTTCGGTGCCTACGGCCGGGAACATGGTCGCCATCAGCGAAGATTTCTTCTTCAAGATCGAAGACGAAGGCGGCGAGCTCGTTCCACTCTCCCTTCCCTACGGCGATTACGCGCTGTTTGCCGATGGCTTCCTCAATTCTTCGACTGTGTTGCGGCTCGACGGCATCTCCGCCGCCACTGTCAGCTCCAATCGGATCACGCTGTGGTCGGGCTCCTACGAGTCGCTCGGCTCCGACGAGTATCTGTTTGTCTCCGAGGACGAAGAGGTGAGCTTTACCTTCCGCATCTCCACCGAGACGATCGACGGCGAAACGGTGTATATCTATGAACAGCATAACGATGAGAACGACTTTGTCCTGTTCCGCGAAGAGGATTGGACGACGCTCGTGCTCGACGGCTACGGCGACGCGCACTATATCAACAGGTACGGCGACGTCATCATCGGCACCTACACCATGTTTGATAAGCAGAAGGGCATCGGCGCATTCGAGTCGGATTCGTTCAGCGACGTATTCGAGATCGGCGAAGCTAACACCTACACCTTCAAAAATCACGCGCAGTACGCTGCCGCCTACTACGCGGAGGACTTCTCCTCCGTCGTCGTCACGGGCACCCGCTTCATCATCGACGGCACGGAGTACTTCTACACCGTCGCGGGTAGCACCGTCACACTCTATGCCGTCTCGAACTTTGCGAAGTCCACGGCAACGCTTCCGAGCGACGCGACCTACACGCACGAGACCAAGACGTATACGAAGTACGCGGGCGGCGAGCTCACCTTTACGAACGACGACTATAAGACGCCCCTCACGCTCAAATTCACGCCCGACGGCGCAGATTTCGCCGTGGCGGCGCAGTTTGCAAACATCGGGCAGGGCTACCGCGTCGTCGTCTCCTATGAGGGAGGAAAGGTCAAGGCGCTGCTCACCTATCTTGCGAGCGGCATGGATTCGCGGGTGGAAGAGTACACCCTCACCCTGCACTATACGGGCACGGAAAACACGTTTGATGTGACGCCGGCCGAATTCGGCGAATTCAAGCGCTACGAGAGCGTAAACGCATCGGCTCCCATAGAGGGCGATACCTTCGTGATCGCCTCGGGTCACATCGGCGCGGTCAACCTCGAACCCAAGGAAGGCCATGCGCTCACGATCACGCTCAACGTCGAGGATAGTCTCGATGCAGCTCTTCACTATGAGGGCTCGCTCAACGCCATCCGCACGGAATCGGAGGCCAATTCCCTCGGCAACGTGCGCGCCATCACCATAAAGGGGAGCGATGAAAGGGATTACGTCCTCCGCTTCTGGCTGAATGAGGATAAAGCGGGCGTCAAACGCTTCATCATGCACTCCATCGTCGTCGAGAAGGTGATCGATATCGATGAGGTCGGCGAAGTGACGTTCGCGCAACTCTGGGATGGCGGTTCGCATTACACGGGTGCACAAAAGGACATCGTGGATATTACCGTCGCACAGAGCGTCACCGATCAGATCCTCTTCCGGGGCGCGATCGATGAGAACACGGTGGCGCTTGCACGCCAGCACTTCGACTACGCCACCGAAGAGACCCGTTACGAGGCGTTCGTGTTCACCATCCAAAAGGATAACGGCTTCATCACGAACGCGACCAAGACGGGGGATTACAACTACGGCGAAGTCACCACGAGCGACGTCCGCTACACGTTGCGCTTCCTTTACACGGGCACGGCGGCAGACTTCGAAGTCGCATACATTCTCACGTTCTCGCAAGAGAAGTACCTCGATGCGACGTTTGTAAAGGACACGAGCGATCCGTCGAAGAAGAACGTCTGGACGATCACGACGCCCGATGCGACGTACACGGCGACCATCACCGCAGTCAAGGGCGCAGGCCTCACTCTCGAAGCCAAGGCGGGCGCATAACGTCCGCCCCCAATGAAACGTTCGGCTCCCCCTCACGGGGGAGCCTTGTTTTTACCTTCTCGCGGGGTCTCTTTTTGCCCCCCTTGGGGGAGTGGGGCACCAAATCCATCTCCCCGTTTCGGGGAGGGGGACACAGGGGGCGCCTCCTCATTCCACCCCTCATACCGAACGAGCCGCCGCGGCTCAAAAAGCCGCGGCGGCTCGTGCGTATATCTTTTTATTCCTCCGTAAGTTTGAAGGAGATCGCCATCGCGCGGTACCCTTTCCGCCTCTCCTCGGGGTAGACGGAGCAGAGAAAATCCGACAGCGTCTGTGCGTTTTTGCAGTGTCCGAACCGTGCGCGCCGCACAAGCGCCAGCCTGTGGCGGTACGCTTTGTCCCCCTCGAAATGCCCCCGCTGCTCAAACAGGTCTCCGAAACCGTCGAAATAATCCACCTGCGTCACGCGTACGCGGCGCCGTTTTTCCCCGCAGAGAAATTCGATGAGATCCCCGCGGCAGACGGGGGCGTGCTTGTCGTCGCCGAGGCGCAGCTCCACCGTCTTTTTGCCTGCGGAGACGGCCTCAAACGCTTCGGGGCACAGGTGCATTTCAAAGGTCTCGGCAAGTTCTGCGCGCTTTTTGATGCGCTTCTCGTCCACGCCCCACGGAGGCAGAATGATCTCCCGCCGCTTTTCTCCCATCATCGCCTCGAGGGTATCCATGTACCACGCCATGTACGCCATACCGTTCTTGTTGGGCAGGTTCAAGGCCTTCGCCATCACGCCGCCCCAGCCCCGCCACGAGTAGCACATCTTGGTGCCGTCATTGAGAACGGGCGTGCCCGTCGCCCCGTCCTGGTGGGTGTTCCCCCCGAATTTGTAGCCGCCCGCGCGGAGGGCTTCCACCACGGCGCGAAGCACCGCCCCGGGGTCGCCCTTGTGGTCGGGAAACCGCCTGTCCGTATCGTAAGTCCAACCGATGACTTCGAATTTCATGCTTCCTCCTCATCCGCGCGTGCAAAGGTGAACGCCGCCACAGAGTACAGTTCTTTTTCTCCGTTCGGATACTTTTCGGCGAGTTCGCAGCGCAGCGCAGGCGCATCGCAGCCCTCGTAAAGGGCGCGCCGCACGAGATTTTTGCGCCGGCGAAGTTCCTCCCCGTCGTCCTCTCCGCCGAAGAGCGCCGCAAAGGAGGGGAAGTGCTCCACCGACGTTACTCTCACGCGGCAACGCTTTTCCCCGCATTCATAGAGCAGAAAATCGTCCCTGCACACCCGTTCGAGCCCGTTCTCACGGGCGCAAAATTCCACCGTCTTTTTGCCCGAAGCGACGGCGTCGAACGCGGCGGGGGAGACAGAGAAGGGGAAGGTCTCGGCAAGTTCTTCGCGGGGACGGATGCGGCTCTCATCCACGCCCGCGGGCGGGAGCACGAGCTTTTCGCCGCCCAAGAGCGTCCGTTCGATGTCCATGTACCATGCCATGTAGTCGGGGCCGCTTTCGTCGTAGAGGGAGAGCGCTTCCGCCATCACGTAGCCCCATTCGCGGAAGGAGAACTGCGCCCGCGTGCCGTCGCTTAAAACGGGCGTACACGTATCGCCGTTTTGGTGCGTGTCGCCGCCGAAGCGGAATCCGCCCGCCCGTATCGCCTCCGCCACGGCGCCGTCCACGGCGTCGTAGTCCTCACAGTGCGCGGGAAATTTCTCATCCTCGTAACTCGTCCACCCGATGACCGAAAACTTCATGCTTTCATTATACGCCTCACGTGCGCATTTGTCAATGTGCAATTGTACCGTAAAAGTCAGCGGGCGCAATGTGCCGCCTTGCTCATCAAATTTTTTCGCATTTTGTCCGAAATTTTTCCGAAAGACTTGACACGGCGGGTTTCTTCCTGTATCATGAAAGTATCCTTACTACTATACGTAGAAGTGTACAGTCTCGAACGAAAAAACGGCAATGCCGCAAAAAAAGGGGAATATTTATGGCCGACGAACAGCAACGCAATGGCAGGGAGAAAAATCCAATCATGGGGATCATCGGTATCTTGCTCGTCATTGTGCTCATTTTGGCGGTGGGGATATGGGCCATCGTGACGTCCACCAGGTCCGATGCCGACAGATTGGTCTATACGGAAAAAGCGGACGGAACGCTGGAAGTTTCCGAGATCAAGAATACATACAAAAACGGGTGGTTTTGCAAGAAGACGCTCACCGTTCCCGAAGAGGTGGGCGGCAAAAAGGTCACGTCGATCGCGCATATCGATTCTTCGAAACTTCAGAAGATCGTCTTGCCCGACAGTATAACGAGTATCGGCGCGGAGGCATTCACCGGAGATTCTTCGCTCCGTGAGATCGAACTCGGCAGCTCCCTGCGCACCATCGGGGACGGCGCATGGAAGCGGTGTTCCTCCCTGCGCACCATCTCCTTCCCCGACACGGTGGAAACCGTCGGCTCGAAGGTGTTCGACGGCGCGCCCATCGAATATACACAGAGCGGCGGGCTGAATTATATCGGCAACGCGGAAAATCCCTACCTCGTTCTGATGGGGGCGGGGGATACCTTCCTCGCCGAGGCGACCGTGCATGAGGATACGAAGGTCGCGGCAAAGAGCTGTTTTGAGGCAACGAAGAACGATATCGGCCAAGAGCTCGGCAACCGGATCGGAAAGATCGATACGGGCAATCTCGAAATTCTGCCCGAGCGGATGTTTATGGGGTGCGACCGCCTCGAAGAGGTCGTCACCGCCGCAAAGGAATTGGGCACGAGCTGCTTCGACAAGTGCACGGGGCTCACACACATTGAGGTCTCCGATTCCCTTGCGAGATTGAAGAGCAGATGCCTCGCCGAGACGGGCTTGACCGAGCTCACGCTGCCCGCGAGCGTTACGTCGTTTGCGGAGGACGCGGTGCAGGGGAGCGCTTCCCTCGCCGCTTTGCAGGTGAACAGCGAAAACACCAAGTACCGTTCCGCCTATAACATCCTCTACACCAAGGATGCGGCCGACATCGTCGCCGTTGCGGAGGGCATGTCCGAGATGACCCTCTTGCCCGACCTGAAACTCAGTTCGGGCTCCAAGAACTGCCTCGACAAGCTGTCCGCCTGCGGCAAGCTCACGAATATTTCCATCGATGGCGGAGAAACGATCACCTTTACGCAGGGCACTTCGTCCAACCAACACACCTTCACATACTTTGCGGAGGCGGGCATCCTCTACAAGAGGGATAGCTACACGAAGAGCGGGGAGGACGTCCAAGAGGTAACGCTGCACACCGTGCCCCGCGCGATCGAAAACATCGTCCTCTCGAACGATCTCACTTCGCTCTCCGCGGACGCGTTCTCCGCGTGCACGGAGCTGAAGTCCATCTCCATCGAGGGCGAAGAAACGATCACCTATACGCAGGGCACTTCCTCCAATCAGCACGCCTACACCTATTTCGCCGAAGAGGGGCTGCTTTACAGGACGGACAAATCCACAAAGAACGATGAAGAGACCGAGGAGACGGAGATCTTCGCCGTACCCCGCGCGATCGAAAACATCGTCCTCTCGAACGATCTCACTTCGCTCTCTGCGGATGCGTTCTCCGCGTGCACCAAGTTGAAGTTCATCTCCATCGAGGGCGGAGAAACCATCACCTATACGCAGGGCACCTCGTCCAACCAGCACACTTACACATTCTTCGCCGAAGAGGGCATCCTTTACAGGACGGACAAATCCACGAAGAACGATGAAGAGACCGAGGAGACGGAGATCTTCGCCGTGCCGCGCGCGATCGAAAACATCGTCCTCTCGAACGATCTCACTTCGCTCTCTGCGGATGCGTTCTCCGCGTGCACCAAGTTGAAGTTCATCTCCATCGAGGGCGGAGAAACCATCACCTATACGCAGGGCACCTCGTCCAACCAGCACACTTACACATTCTTCGCCGAAGAGGGGTTGCTTTACAGGACGGACACATACACGAAGGATGGCAAGCAAGTTGAAGAGACTGCGATCTTCGCCGTGCCCCGCGCGATCGAGAATGTCGTCCTCTCGGATAAGATCACGTCGATTGCCGCAAAGACCTTCTCCGCATGCAAGGAGTTGAAGAGCGTCGTCATTTCGGCCACGATCAAGGAGATCGGGGCGGGGGCGTTCTCGGGCTGCGAGAAGCTCACGCAGGCGACCTTCCAAGAGGCAAACGGTTGGAAAGCCGCCAAGGACAATAAGGGAACGGACGAACAAGCGTTCACCGACCTCGGCGATCCCGTAAAGGCGGCGAAGTATCTCGCCGAGGACTACGCGGAATATATCTGGACGCAGGAATAATGTCCGCAAATTAAGTTATCTTCAAGCAAAAAAGCGGTTCGCAACCATGCTTGCGAACCGCTTTTTTTGCGATTTTATCTTACTTTGCGAGGCTCTTCTTCGCCTTCTCTACGACGTTCTCCACGGTGAAGCCGAACTTCTCAAAGAGCAGGGGCGCGGGGCCGCTTGCGCCGAAGGTGGTCATTCCGACGATCTCGCCCTTGTCGCCCGCGTATTTGTACCAGCTGTACGGGCTGCCCGCCTCCACGCACACGCGCGCCTTGACGGCGGAGGGAATGACGCTCTCCCTGTACTT